>NZ_JBMFOX010000036.1:0-9192 GCF_049969415.1 Hadarchaeum sp. (SeqCode) | reverse complement strand
GACACGGTGCTGGTCGACGGGGAAGTGGTGGTCAGAGGCGGGAAGCTGACGAAGGTGGACCTCGACGAGATCATCAGAAGGCACGGGGAGCTAGCGGCCGACCTGCTGGAGAGGCGAAAGAAATACATCAAGCCGCTCCCGTTTTAAGCCGAACCAGTGATGGCCATCTTGTAAAGCTCTGAAAGGTCTTTCTTAGTGGTTGGTCTGGGGTTAGTTGGTATTATATCAGTTTTTTCCACTAAGTCAGATATCTCATCAGTTTTTAGCCCGAGTTCTTCAAGTTTTTGAGGTATCCCTAGCTTTCTGCATAGAGCCTCAATAAGCTCCACAGCCCTTTCTGCAGCCTGTCTTGTTGTAAGATTTTTGATATTTTCACCCATAATTTCAGCAATCCTTTTCAGTTTTTCAGCGCAGTAGTCCAAGTTATAGCGCGTCACAACCGGAAGCAGTGAGCCACAGAGTAGCCCGTGAGGAAGGTCGTATTCCCCGCCGATAGCGTGGGCCATCCCGTGAATGTTTCCCAGCCTAGCGTTGGCGGTGGCTATTCCGGCCAGTAGGCTACCAAGTAGCATGTTGTTTCGAGCTTCGGCATCGTCACCGTTCTTCACAGCCCTTTCAATGTTGTTTATAATTAGTGAAATTGCCTTTTCCGAATACATATCCGTCAAAGGGTTGGCCATTTTTGAAACGTATGACTCGACAGCATGGGAAAGGGCGTCCATCCCTGACCAAATTGTGAGGTTTGGTGGCAGCTTTGTGGTTAGCTCGGGATCTAAAATCGCCGTCTTTGCGGTTAAGTGCCAGCTCAAAAAAAGAATTTTTCTTCTTCCCCTGCCGTTGGTTATCATTGCGGCCCGGCTCACTTCGCTTCCCGTGCCGGCAGTGGTCGGGACTAGGATAAGCGGGAGGGGAGGAGATTTGAACTTTTCGATACCTTGATACTCCCAGATATTACCCGGGTTAGTTGCCAGAGCGGCGATCATTTTGGCCACATCCATTGGACTGCCTCCACCGAAGCCGAGAATTAGGTCGCAGTTTTTCTTTCTCAAGAGCTCTAGACCTTCAGCCACGTTGGTATCCTTTGGATTCGGTTCCACGCTATCAAAGATGGTGAACTCTACGTTCTTCAAAGACGCGATAACTTTTTCAATTAGGTCGGTCTTCATCAAACCTTTGTCCGTAACAATTAGAACTCTGCTCCCCCCCAGTGTTTTTACTTCATCAGCAGTTTTTTCAACGCTTCCCAAGCCGAAAATTATCTTGGGCGCGATCCTAAATTCGAACATTTGCGTTGCCTCATCCATCGTTGCGGTTGTGTTGGCTTAAGCCTTGTGAATTCGGATCACTCAAAGTAGGCAGTTGCCTTTGCGGCAATCATCCATTTTTCAGAGAGAAGCCGGCTTACTTCCACAATCGTACATACGGGCCAGTAGTCCGAGAAGTACTCTCTTCTGATTTTTCTAAATTTGTCCAAGTTATTCATGTCGGTCAGAAAGGCGGTCATTTCAACGATGTTTTTCAGGTCTCCACCAGCCGCCGTCACGACTTTTCGCATATTTTCGAACACCTGCCTCGCCTGCACCTCAAAGTCCCCTTCACCGACGGTTTCTCCCTTGGAGTTTTCCGGAACCTGGGCGCAGATAAAAAGGAAGTTTCCCGCCCTGATGGCTCGCGAGTAGCCAACCGCCGGAGGCATATCCTTTATTTGAATTATCCCCTTCATACCTTTCCCGTCATTTTTCGTTGAAGGCCAGTATGTAGGCCAAATAGAGTTTGGCTGCGTCGACGAGTTCTTTCACGCTTATTTTTTCGTTGATTATATGCGCATCCTCGATTCTGCCCGGACCACAAATTGCGGAAGGTATGCCAAACTTTGAGAACCATCCCGCATCCGAAACCGAGGGCCAGATCGAGACCTCCGGCTTCTTCCCAAGTATTTTTTCCCTCACTTGAAGCAGTAGCTTGACGTGCGGGTTGTTCTCATCGATGTGGGCCGAGGGAAAGACCTCCCCTTTTTCTCTGACCAAGGATTCGCCACCCCAGGTTATCTCCGGAGGGTGCTTGCGCAGCCAGACGTCGGCCTTGGCCACGTTCATCACATGTTCCGTTATTTCCCGTTTGATATCTTCGACGTCCTCGTTGGGCAAAAAGTGGGCCGTGTACCATATCCGGCATTCGTCGGGTATGAATATTGGATTTCTGCCGCCTTCGATCACGGATGGGTTCAAGGTGGTGATCCCGGGCGAGATTTTGGGATATTTTTTCATGACTCCCCAGTACCTTTCTAGTTCTTGCATGCCCTCAATGATTTTACACATTTTTTCTATAGTGTTGGCCGCCTCCACCCCACCACCGGCGTGAATCATCTTATGCCTGACGGCGTCGTGGTACACCTCCGGGCTCTTTATCTTGATCCAAAAGGTTATGACGCCACCTTGGCCTTGGACTTCCAGACCGTTTGGTTCGGGAATTATGGCGAAGTCGCATTTGTATCCTTTTTCCAGCAGTCTTTTCGTTCCCGGTTCTCCGGCTTCCTCCCCGATCACCGATTGGATCATGAGGTCGTGTTTCAGTTCAAAACCGCTTTCGGCGATAAGCTTCACCGCAAAGAAGGCGGCAGCAAGGCCACCCTTCATGTCGGTCGATCCCCGTCCGTAGAGGTACTGTTCGTCGTAAAAGCCTTTGAAAGGTTCAAAGTCCCACTTTTCATCTTCCTTAACTTCGGCCACGTCCACGTGGCCGTTAAAGGCGATAGTTTCGCCGCCCTTTTTTCCCTCCAGGATACCCACCAAGTCGGGTTCTCCGGGATAGACGTCGACCATTTTCACCTGCATCCCGATTTTCTTCATATTGTTTGCCAGCCATTTTTGCAACGGCAGGGTGTTCTTTGCCGGCGGGTTCGGTGTTTTGAATGAAATAAGCTTGGCGGCAAATTTCAGAAGCTCTTCCTTTTTTTCATCCACCTCGGCCAAAAGTTCATTTTCCGTTTTCATTTTATCCCAAAATTCCATATGTGGACTTTCATAAAAATTTGAGTTTAGTACTCCCGCAGGTAAAAGTTCAGCACTGGAATGAAAGCATAACTTAAGTAATTGGTGCACCACGTGCACCACGATGAAAGTCAAAATCGGCATCTCGATAGAAAAGGATCTTTCGGATAAGCTTGAGGAGCTGGCACAGAAAATGGATGAGTTTAAAGTCTCCAAATCCGAGCTCGTAGAAGCTATTTTGGCGGCTTATTTCAAGTCAGCGGTAGAACACAAAGAGAAGACAAAAGAGCTGGTTGTGTTAAGGAGGAGCGGAAAGCTTTGTCCGCTTGGTCAAGGTGCACCGGGTGCACTTCCATAGAAGACGCCCGGTGGAAACGAAGAGTCGAAAACACTTGCGGGACTGCTGGAGTTTTGGGGTTGTGATGCAATTACAGGACAAAGTTTAGCATGTCTGATAGCATCCGTTGTTTGTATTCCGGCCCGATCGGGCCGGGCGCTTCAGTTCAAAAATTCCTGGCGAGGTAAAACAGCTTCACCAGCCCATCAAGGCCCGGCTCCAGCCCAAGCTGATCCAGGATTCCCCTTATTCTGCCCCCTCTGAAGAAATTGCGCATGAAGTTATACACCTGGAAGAAGCGGTCACCGCGCTCCAGGTTCTTGACGCCCCGCATGGAGCGGATCTTCGGAGCTAACTTGGAATGGTAGCGCTCGATGCGGTTGTTGCTGAGCAGGATGACCCCGTCGCCGTGCGGGGTCAGCTTCCCCTCGAAGTGGGCACGGACGTGCCTCGGGCGCCTGCCCAGCACGTTCACGCCACGATCGTAAATGGGGCAGTCGTCGCTCACCACGAAGTCGGGCGAAAACCCGGCCGCCTCCTTCGCCCGCCTGAGCGCTTTTTTGGCGGCCTCAGTGTTCCGCTCGGGGCGAGGTAGCTGGCAACGACGTTGTTCTTGGAATCGAGGACGGTTATCTGGTACGCCCACTTCCTCTCGCCGCGCTTGTACCGCTCCGAGGGGACGCGCTTGTGGGGCGTGAACTTCTCGTCCACATGCCACACCCTAGAAAACCTGATCTTGTAGCGCTTGAGAATGCGCTTCACGGATGGCCCGAACCGCTGGGGCCAGCGCTCGATCTGAAGGGCCGAGGCCTCGATGCCGAAAAGTCTGAGTATCTCCTCGACCTGATAGCTCGAGAGCGGATAGTTGACGTAGAGCACGGTGGCCGTCAAAACATCCTTCTCTGGCTTGTGCAGCCAGTGGTAAGGCGTTCCTGCACGTTCGTCGAACTTCTTTCCGCAGGATTTGCACCTGTACCGCTGGCGTCCGCTTCGGCTGAAGCCGTTCTTCCAAGAGCCTGCTCCGCAAGCTGGGCATTTGGGGTTAATTTTGGATCGGGGTTCATCCAATCACCTCGGTTGGTTTCTGTCCCCCCACCAGCCTCGGCCAGCTCCTAAATGCCACAATAACTATGGGAAAACTGTCTAAAATTAGCGCAGAACCAGTTTTGGAAACACTTTTAAAGCAGACTGAGAAATAGAACTTGATATAATGGAACCCATACTGTTGATGTCACTCGTACTGAGCTGTGTTCTGTTACCTCTGCCCTTCGCATTGCGATGGTGGTCAGGGTGGAAAAACAGAATTTTCGTTTTGGGATTGGTAATTCTGATTGTTGGGAAGCTGGTTGAGGCCTCACTGAATTTCCCCGGTGTTTCTTGGGATTGGATGTACGTTTCTGACCCCCTAATGATGGCGGGGGCCCTGCTTTTGTTCAGCAGGCTGGGTGGAGAGGTGATCGGGAAGAGTGAAGGTCCGGACCGAAAGATGGTCGGTGGTCTATTTTTGGGCGTCTCGCTGTTGGTCATAGTCATGTTTGCCCTTTCTTACATCATAACTGGGGCCAATGATTGGAGGTATTCCCTAGTTTCGATAGTTTACTACACAGGTTTCTTGGCGATTGGAATGTCATATCTGGAGCTTGGGGGTTACCACCCGCTTGCTTTTCTTGCGGCGTTTTTCGTTGTTTCCAACATAGTCGTCTGTCTTGGTTTTGATGCCGGATTCTGGGCAGGCACCATAACTGAGGAGGCCTACTCGGCGGCTCCTTGGTGGTACAGCTATGCGGCCCAGACGCTGGCAGGTATTTTTGCAGTGTTGCCCATGGTTGCAAAGGGGAGCATAAAAAAGGTTCAGTTGGCAAAGCTAAAAACGACTAAAAATGAGACTTGGTTGGCCGCAGGGATCTTGATTTTTACTATCGTTGTTATTTTTCTGATGCTCTACGCCTGATTCTTCTTTTGTTGGTTCAAAATTTTTATAGGAGCTTATGTCGAGGGATAGATGTATGAAGGTTAAAGTCAAGTTCATTGGCGCCTTTCGGGACGCGGCGGGTGTGAAGGAGGCCGAGATAGAGGGAGTGACAAACATCGATTCCCTTTTTAAAGCCCTCGTCAAGAGGTTTGGGGAAAAATTGAAAGAGGAGATGTTTGACCCCAAAACCAACAGGCTACTTGACTGGGTTTTCGTATCGCTGAATGGAAAAACCATTAGATTGCCTGAGGATTTAGACACATCTTTGAAAGATGGAGATGTGGTTGTGATTTATCCACCTCTGGCCGGTGGATGAAAATATTTTTTTCAAAGCTTTACAAATACTACAGATTTTTTATATCGGGAAAAACTTATTAGGTCTAGGATTGATTCCCTACACATGAACGATGAGGAAATTGGAGAAAAAAAGAAAATGCTCTTCACCGATGAGAAAAGGTGCACGGGCTGCCGGACGTGTGAGCTGGCCTGCGCCTTTTATCATTACAAGGAGAAGAATCCTTCGCGAGCGCTTATCAGAATAGTAAAGCTTGAGAACAAACTTAGAGACGTTCCGGTTGTCTGCAGGCACTGCGGAAAGGCGCCCTGCATGGAGGTTTGCCCGGTCGGTGCTATCAGCAGGAACAAGGACACGGGCGCAGTGGTCATTGATCAGGATATATGTATCAGGTGCAGGGCATGTGTCGAAGCCTGTCCCTTTTCCATAATTATAGTTGACCCCAAGACGAACAGGGTGACAAAATGCGATCTCTGCGGGGGTAACCCTAGGTGCGCTATGGTCTGCCCGACTGGTGCCGTTTTCTTTGCACGGCAGGATGTAGGTCCTAGAATCTTAGCCAGAAACAGGCTGGAGAAGAAGATTTTGGAAAAACCGTAATGGATGGGGTGGAAGAATGGAAAAAGAAAAAATCTACGGTTGGTCCGGGACTATAATCAGGGTTGACCTTTCTCGGGATAAAATAGTTAAGCAACCGCTGCCAAAAGATCTCGCCATGAACTTTTTGGGTGGTGCCGGGATAAACGCGAAAATTTTGTATGATGAAGTTGGACCTGAGATAGATCCGTTCGACCCGGAGAACAGACTAATTTTTGGAACCGGACCGTTGACCGGAACAATGATCCCGACCAGCGCCAGATACACGGTCACCGCCAAAGGGGCGTTCACCTTTGCTTTCGCCGATAGCAATTCTGGAGGGCACTGGGGCCCGGAATTAAAATTCGCCGGCTATGACCACATAGTGTTTCAGGGTAGGGCCAGCAAACCAGTTTACCTTTGGATTGATGATGACACTGTTGAACTCAGAGATGCGAGCAAGATCTGGGGCAAGGATGTCTTCCAGTCTGACGATATCCTGAAAGAGGAGATTGGAGACCCGGACATTAAAATCGCGTTGATCGGGCCTGCAGGTGAGAACCTTGTCAGGGATGCGGCCATCATGAACGATCGGGCTAGGGCGGCGGGATGGGGCGGCGTTGGTGCCGTCATGGGCTCGAAAAAGCTGAAGGCGATTGCGGTTCGCGGCACCAAGGGCGTCCAAGTGGCCCATCCGGAGCTGGTCGAGGACCTGTTCCACAAATGTGTCGAGATGATGAAGGGCTCGGCCAAGTACAAGTGGTACAGCTACTACGGAAAGCCTTGGCTCACCTGGCTGAGGAACGTAAAGCAGAAGTCCAACCCGACAAAGAACTTCACCCTCCCCAGGGTGCCGGATTCGGAATTCCCCAAAGTGGATCATGAGGCCTTTGCGAAACACATCGTCAGGTGGAAGGGCTGTTTCAACTGCCAGATGCACTGCGGCCACGTGCTCCGGGGGCTGGAGGGATCGTTTAAGGATGTGGTTGGAGAGGGCTACGAATACAATCAGATGATCGACGGCTACATGATGGGGATATTTGATTTGAATTTCGTGTTAAAGTGGGCGGTGGAAACCAACAGGCTGGGGATAGACTGCGATGGCCCCGCTTACGCCATCGCTTGGGCCATGGAACTCTGGGAGCGCGGATTGATTTCGGAGAAGGATACAGGAGGGATCAAGCTCGAGTGGGGCAATCAGGAGGCGGCTCTAGCCATGTTGGATAAGATAGTCCGCCGGGAAGGCTTTGGCGATTTGTTGGCAGAGGGAACCAGACTCGCCGCGAGGAAGTTCGGCAAGGGCACTGAGAAGTTCGCCCACCAGGTGAAGGGTGGCAGGATGGAGATAGATCCGAGGACGGGATGGGGCACGGCTTTATCCCACGCCACCTCAACCCGAGGCTCGGATCACCTCAAGGGCATGCCGCTCAGCAATGCCTACGGAAAATGGGCAGGTGTGGAGTATAACTACGCTGATGACAGCAGCACTGAAAACAAAGCTGAGGCGGTGATCTTTTTTGAGAACATGAATGCAGTCATAGACTCGCTAACCGTTTGCAAAAACGTGACCTGGACGCAGAGCGAGGACAGCTTCGGTTTGCCTGAATTTGCCGAGTGGATGTATGCAGTTACGGGCCTCCAATATACTGCCGAAGGATTGCTGAAAATTGGCGAAAGGATATACAATGTGGAAAGGGCGTTCAACTCTAAGTGCGGCTTGACCCGGGATGACGATAACTTTCCCGATAAGTTCTTCACAGAGCCGATTGAGTCAAAGATCAGGGTCTTGGACCGGGAAACCTTTGAAAAGCTTAAGGACAGGTACTATGCACTGAGGTGCTGGGACGTGAAAACCGGACACCCAACCAGAGCGAAGTTGGAGGAACTGGGGCTGGCAGATATTGCTGAGGACCTGATAAAGCGAGGAATTATCCAGAGGTAAAAATTTTTATGATTATCGATATCCATGCCGAGATAATCACCCACAGCTATCTGAGCCAGCTGTTGAAATACCGTGGCGTGCCGAGGATAGTGAGGAAAGGCGGTGGCTATTTAATCTTTTACGGAAACGGCCTGTCCTATCCCTTTGACGAGAGAATGTA
The DNA here is from genome assembly GCF_049969415.1 of Hadarchaeum sp. (SeqCode). NCBI lineage: Archaea > Methanobacteriati > Hadarchaeota (SeqCode) > Hadarchaeia (SeqCode) > Hadarchaeales (SeqCode) > Hadarchaeaceae (SeqCode) > Hadarchaeum (SeqCode) > Hadarchaeum sp. (SeqCode). The sequence continues at coordinate 920 of NZ_JBMFOX010000036.1, read as the reverse complement.
TGATTTGAGCGTTAGGGAAAAAGAGATGGAGAAAAGCGGGATTGATATTCAGGTTCTTGGTCTCGCCATGCCCGGAGTCGACATGTTGCGGAAGGATTTAGCTGTGAGGATCGCTAGGGAGAGCAACGATGAACTGTCGGAAATTAGCCGTAAAAATCCTAGGTTTTTGGCGTTTGCCACAGTCCCTATGAAATATCCTGCCCTGGCGATCAGGGAGATGGAAAGGTCCGTGAACGAGCTGGGCTTGAGGGGCATCAAAATACCCTCCAACGTTGACGGCAAACCCCTGGACTGGAAGGGATTTTACCCGATTTATGAAACTGCTGAGAGGCTGGAAATTCCAATTTTGATTCACCCCACCACACCACTGATGAGCGAGGTCATGAGGGATTATGGGTTAACAACCGTGGTCGGCTTTCTTTTCGATACTACTTTGGCGGTCTTGCGCCTGATATTTAGCGGTACTTTGGAGAAATTTAAAGGACTCAGACTAATATTGCCGCACGCTGGTAGCATCATACCCTATCTGATAAGCAGGATCGATCATCAATATGCCATCAATCCCGACTGCAAAAAGAGGATATCCAGACCACCCAGCGAGTATTTCCAGAGAATTTATGTTGATACAGCCCAATCATTTTATTTGCCTGCATTTAACTGCGCTTATCAACTAATGACTGCGGAGAGGATGGTGCTCGGAAGCGATTATCCCTTTGTTTCGCTGGAAAAGTCGGTTGAATTTATCAAAAATCTGAATGTTTCTGATGGGGAAAAAGAAAAGATACTGTCTGAAAATGCCAAAAGACTTTTGAAACTCATTTGAAAAAAATTTATTGACCAATATGCATTGTTGCATTAAATTTTTAAAATTGTCCTGAGACCGGTGTTTTGGCGGCTAGGGGCTGGACCGATGAGGTGGT
>NZ_JBMFOX010000035.1:0-10923 GCF_049969415.1 Hadarchaeum sp. (SeqCode) | reverse complement strand
CAATCACCTCGGTTGGTTTCTGTCCCCCCACCAGCCTCGGCCAGCTCCTAAATGCCACAATAACTATGGGAAAACTGCCTTAAAATTGGCGCAGAACCTTGCGTCAATCCCTTTTGCAAGGCTGAGATCAACAAGTTCGGTGGCCTTTTTCCGATCGCCACTCATAATGGCTTCTCGAAGTATCGGGAGCACGATGTTCCCATCATTGCCTTGGCTTTTCCGTTAAGCTGTAATTGTTATGGTGAAAAGGGTTTCTATTTCAGCCGTTGGACTATCTCATTGGCTAGGAAGTGCATCGCCTTCTTGAAGACGAAGCCCCTATCTCTGATCAGGTCCAGCAACAGCATTTTCGGACGCAGGTAAAATTTTAGGTAAGCCGATCTCAGAGCTTTGGTTATCTGGTCCGCCGTAAGATATTTCAATTTCATCACGGGATCTAGGGTGGTGAACTTTCTCCAGTTCATGGTGAGCAGTATCTTTTCTTTCAGAGCATATAACCACAGCCTCGTCCCCGGGTATGGAGTGGCGATGGTGAACTGGGCGAGGTCAACGCCGACCTTTTTAGAAAACTTTATCGTCGTTTCAATTTCCTCAGCACTTTCTTCTGGAAAACCGATCACGAAGGACCCCAAGGCGTGGAGCCCGGCCCTTTTGGCATTTTTCACCGCCAGCACCGATTTTTCTGGCGTAATCCCCTTTCCGATGAAGTCCAGCGTCCTCTGCGACGCGGATTCTATTCCGAAGTAGACGGTATGTGCTCCGGACATTTTCATCGCGCAGGCCACTTCTTGTGAAAAGGTATCGACCCTGGAAGATGCCGTCCAAGTGATGTCCAGTCCTTCCCTCCTGATTTCTTCGGTGATGGTAATGGCTCTCGATTTCTGAAAGGTAAAGGTATCATCCAGAAATTCTATTTCCCTTTTACTGTACTCATTTCTGAGGATGGATAGCTCCTCCAGAGTCCTCGCGACGCTGTGGCCGCGCCATTTCTTGCCGAACTGAAGTGAGGAAGAGCAGAAGATGCAGTTAAACGGGCAGCCCCGGCTGGTGATTATGGTACCGAACTCGATTTTTCCCGCCCGGTATTTTTTCATCGGCAGCAGGTCATAGGCAGGCATGGGAATTTCGTCAACGTTTTCCACCAGTTCTCTCGGCGGGTTGTTTATCACTTTTCCATCGCGTTGGAACGAAAGCCCCTTTATGTTCTTCAGATCTCTTTCTTTTTCCAAGGCAGCTACCAGTTCTTTAAAGGTGTACTCCCCTTCACCTCTTACGACGAAATCCACCTGCGGGCATTCCTGCATGGTTCTCTCGGGCAAAAAAGTTGCGTGGGGACCACCGATGACGATTTTCACGTTTTCGTTGATTTTCTTAGCGACTTGGGCAGTCTCGTAGGCATCAGGCATCATGGCGGTGGTTGCAGTTAAGCCGATCAGGTCTGGGTCATAACTCCTTATTATTTTAGCTACGTCCTCTTCAGCGTAGCCCTCGGCAACGGCATCAACAATTTTTACATCATGTTCATTTTTGATCATTGAAGCAAGGTAAGCTAGACCTAGTGGAGGTCCGGTGGTGCCCATAACTTTGGTCACGGCGCTCTCTGTGGGTGGAGAGATGAGCAGCACCTTCATCTTTCAGTCACCTACATATGAAAGTTGTTCATAAAACAATATAGTTATTGGTCTATTTTTCCGATGTTGGATAGTGGCCACCCCAAATGGTAAATTTTCTTTTGGTTTTTGAATGTGAAAGATGGAAGCTGGCTGCGAGAGAACATTAAAAAAGATTGCTGAGTCTCGTGGCATCAACGAATCCGACATGGCTGCTGACATTACTGATCAGCCGGATTGATGGTTTTAAGAGCAGACAAAGCCTGCTTTGAGCGGGACGTCGGTATTGCTTTTTTGGATAAATTTACCAAGTTGTCGACTATCGATGATAAGAAGCGGCCGGGGAATCCAAGAATGGCTTCACCCGCTCCAATATCGGTCGCGTCTCTGCAACCATAGCAACCAAATGAGAAATTGAGCCGGTCCTCAAGGTATGGCACCACTGTAGCGTCGACGCAAGCGGCTTGGAGTACCGCAGTATTTGAGTACACGCGCTGTCCTACCTTGAGGTTCAGGTAGGCTAGGAGGATCCACATCAGTTTTTCCACCTCATCTTCAACGACGACGATGTTGGGAACACAGTTTGATCTTTCTAACGGGAAAAGATGCAATTGCTTGATTGAACCGGGTTGCAGTCTGGGCATTTCGGCGAACATCCTTTGTCCTGCAGCTTCTTCGGAAACGATGCCAAAGTCAACGAGACTTCTTCCGGTCTTTAAATTTTCCGTTAATTCTTGGTATCCAAAGCAAGAGGATGCCGCCGGACAGGAGAGACCGTTCGCCCTGAGCAAAACGCCTTTTCCCTTTCTGGCCAACATCAAACCCTGACAATATCGATGTTTGTTCAACAACTCGGTGCCAGGAATATCCCTTTCAACCGACATTAAATTTACGCCAACTGGAGAGTATTTTAAATCAAGAACCTCCACCATCTTTTTGCCCAATTCTTTATAAGTTTGGGCCATATCTCGGCACCGTTTGTCTTTTTCAATCCTCAAGTATGGCCCTGATGATAAGGTCCTTGGCTCTCTTTACATCGTCATTTGAGATGTACGCCATGACCTCTTTCAGGTCACTACCGATGTCCTCGTGGAGCGCCTTTTTTTCATACCGATGTCTTTAGTCAGCACGATGTTTTTGTTTACCCTGAAACCCGCTGCTTCCACCACCTTCTTGCTACACTCAAACGGGCATCCATCCACAGTCACGATTTTTCCGGCTGCTTTCGTCTTACCGTGAACCGGAGCCACGTTGGTCGGCAGTCCCGCCAAACAGCCAATGGCCACCTTTTTCAATCCAAGTTCCTGAACCGCTTCCAAAGCCGCAAGGGCTGCGGTGATTCCTGTATTTGAAAGCCCTCCAAAGCATACGTAGATGATGTTTTCATGCGTGTTCCTTCCGGCTTCCCATTTCATTTCCTCAGACAAATTTCAACCACCTCCCATTTTCTTCATACCAATGACCCGTAAAGCATTCCAGTCAAAGTGGCGATTATCACAACCAGCAACACATAAACGCCGGCCTTTTTTCCATCCGACCATCCTAGTGAGGACGATTATGCTGGGTAGGCTCAGTGCCGGACCAGCAAGCAGGAGGGAGAGGGCCGGCCCGGGCGCCATCAGCCCGTTGCCGTAGCCAAAGAGAGACCCGACAATCGGAATTTCAAAGTTGGCATGTAAAGGAGGGCCCCGATGACTGAGGCCAGCAGGCAAGCTGTCAGCGAGCTGTTACCGAGGTAGGGCTTGGTCAACTCGCCCACGGAAGTAGCCGGGTCATGAGAAGGGGGGGAAGTTTGCCGCGATGCCGCCGATCACTCCCACGATAAACACGCCGGCGCCGCGTTTATAAATGCCTTGAAAGATGGGCAGGATTGTGCAGCTACAGACAGCCAGAATGGCTCCGGATACGGTGGCAACGCTGTAAGAGAGCCATTTCTTTGCTCCGGCTCCAAAGTATTTGAGTACGGACTGTTTGCTCGCTAGGGCCGCGATTGCCCCTGAGATGAAAAAGGCTGGAACTAGACCGATAATTACATGCGCCGAGAGATACTCAGCCAATGCATCGATTCCGAGTTCGATTATCTCATACATAGTATTTCAAAAATGTTTGAACTACTTTATAAAGATTATTATTTGAGTCGAGAATAATTTTTAATCTAGACTGTACAGGTCCCCTTGTATGACTCGATGGGTTCCGCTGTAGTTTCACCGGCCGGATGCTCCAGCCAAACCGGCAACACCTTTTTCTCCTTTCGTAGCGCTTCGATTGTTTGTGCCGCCAATGTCCTCTTCTTCAGCGCCTCTTGTCTTATGGCATCCAATCCGGGTTGCACGCTCGTCAGATCGGTAACGGTGAACTTGCCCAGCTTGCCCGCTTCTGCAAACGCTTCTTCCCCCAGCTCCGTCCTTAACAAAACCGTCGATTTGCCTGCGGGCGAGCCCAGATAGCCGATTGAGATATCAGCCGTTTCAGCCGAGAAGTTGGAGCAGATCCGGCAGGGCAGGTCAATGTATTTTCTTATCTCGCTGAGCGGAAGCTCTCGTGATGGCTCGTGCTTCAGGTAAACAATCAATTTCTCATTCTTCAGGTCAAACTTGCTCACCGAGGCCAGTGGTATCTGAAGGCTCTTTTCAACGATATTCTTGAAAAATCGCTCATAATTGAAGACACCGCTGCAGAACAGCCCAATCCTTAACTTTATCGCGTCGGAGAGGTGTTCGTTTTTAGGTGTAGATAACGCCATCCGCCTCGAGGCGATTATCTGGCAGGGCGTCCCCACGATGGCCACCTTTTTTCGATAGTACATGTTCACCGCCTCGCGCAGTCCTAGGGAGGTCGGCCCTCGGGAATATTTTGTCCCGGCGCCCTCCGCCACCTCCTCGGGGCACGTGGCCACCTTAACAACTGGATACCAAGGGGCGGCATCAGTGCCTGTGACAATGGCCGCGTCTATGTATCCGATCTCAAGTAGCGAGCTGAGCAGCGCGGTAACCGCACCGCCGTCTTGGGCCCGAATTTTAACGCTGGGGTCGTTGGCTTCAACCGAGAGGGCGTGTCTGAAGGTTCCGATTAGCTCATCGTTCGGCGGAGCGCCGAAGACCGGGATCTGCAGGCTTTGGGGGTCAATGACCTCAGGGCAGGTCCCGTAGCAGATGCCGCAGTTGATGCAGACTCCTTTTAAAGTCGGTTTTTCGTTAACTCTCTCCAAGGCCTGCACTGGGCAGGTTGCAACACAGCTGCCGCAGCCGATGCAGTAATCAGGGGTTACAACATCCTTGGCCAAGTGCTGCCAGACCTTAACCATGGTGCTTCCTCTTAAACCCATACTGTTCTGGGTTATAAAAGGGCCAATCCACGACTTCGGCCTTTCTCTTTCTGCCATGTATTTCGACGAAAAGAGTTTCCCTAGCCTTGACCTCAGGAGGCACGTAGCCCATGGCAATTCCCACCTTTAGAAGCGGCGATAAGGTTCCGGATGAGACCCAGCCAATCCTTTCGTTATCCCTGAAGATGCTGTATCCCTGTCGTGGTATCCCTGGTTCAAGCATTCGCAGCCCAATTCGGATCTTTTTCAGTCCCGATTTCTTCTGCTCCAGCAAGGCCTCTCGACCGATGAAGTCCCCTTTGTCGAGTTTAACCGCAAATTCAATTCTGGCCTCAAGAGGGGATATCTCCTCAGTGAGGTCATTCCCGTATAAACAAAGACCAGCTTCCAAGCGCAGGGTGTCACGGGCCCCGAGCCCACACGGCTTAACTCCGGATTCCCCACCGGCTTGAAGAATGGCCTTCCACAACTTCTCAGCTCTCTCCGGATTGGATTGGGGTTCGTCCAGGAGAAAAATTTCGATGCCATCTTCACCGGTATAGCCAGTTCTGCTGGCGAGACATTCGATGCCGGCGATGTTTACCCAGGCGGCCCTGAACCTCTTTATCTTGGTGAGGTCGAAGTCGGTCAGTTTTTGCAACGTTGGTAGGGCCTTTGGTCCTTGGAGCGCAAAAAGAGTCGTCGTCATGGTAATGTCCGTTATCTCCGCCCCCATTTTGTTATTCTCCTGAAACCAGTTGCCTATCTTGTCGACGTTGGCGGCGTTGCAAACCACGAGGTAGTCATTTTCGGCCAGGCGATAGACTAAGATATCGTCACGGGTTCCTCCTTTTTCGTTGGTCACCGTTGAGTACTGGCTTCCCAATATTTCTAGCTTGGACACATCGTTGGTGGTCACGCTCTGGAGAAATTCCAGTGCTTTCTGGCCACTTACTTTAAACTCTCCCATGTGGCTGACGTCAAAGAGTCCCGCCGCTTCACGCACGGCCATGTGTTCCTCCGCCAAGCTCGTGTAGCTCAGCGGCATCTCCCAGCCTGCGAACTCGATCATCTGCGCACCCAGCGCATGATGCACGTTGGCTATGTGAAGCTGTTTCATGTTATCCCAACACATCTATTTTCATTTCTTTATTATTCTTTGTTTGAACCCCGCTTGGATAAAGATTCGCGTGGAAGGTTTAAGAGGTTGAGGACGACATTTTTAACGATTCTTTCTCAGCCCTTTTGACGATCTCGCTTAGCCTCTCTTGCACGTCTTTTGGTAATGGGGTGGGTTCGTGTTCCCTTAAGATCTTTTTTGCCATTTCCCTAGCTCTCTGAGCCATGTCCTTTCTACCCTCCTTTTCCCAAATCCATACCGAGCTTCTATCGGTTATCACGGCATCCTGAATTTCCTTCTTATAATGCTTTAGCGTGTGTTCGGTCGCTATGAAGTTTCCTCCAGGGCCAATTTCACATATCAGGTCAACGCCCAAGGTTTCTTCGCTTACCTCGGTACCTTTGGCTATTCTTGAGACCATGCGCATGATTTCCCAGTCGATTAGGGCCTCCTCATAGGAGACCCCTCTTGATGCCAGGGAGGATCCTATACCCATCACCATGTGGTTTCCCGTCATGGTCGTGTAGAGTGCGGACAAAGCCATCTCATAACCCGCCTGTGCGTCAGGCAGCTTCGAGTCCGTGGCCACCCCAACCCAGGTTGGTACCCCATAAAAACGGCCGAGCTGGGCGTTCGCCGCAATCGCGAACACCCTTTCGGGGCAACCGCACAGGGCCTCGGCCTTCTTCATATCCATGACGTGCGAAAGTCCAATCGAATAGGCGACGGGAATTCCGGGAGTGATGAGTTCGAGGAGCGTGATACCGCTCAAGACATCCGCGTTGGCAACGGCTAGGGAACCAGCTATTGTTATCGGCCCCGTTGCCCCGATGATGGCCTCAGTGGCCACGAGGCAGGGCAGGCCTCTGGAGGCCAGTTCAGACCAGACGTCAAGGGCGATGCCACAGTGTTGCAGCGGGCTCACGGCACAGCCGGCGCCGAAAATTAACGGGTTCTTTGTCAGCTCTTCATCTCCTCCCATGACAACGCTGGCCATCTCAAAAACATTTCTCGCCCCCGAGCCGGAGTAAAGGTTTTGTTCCAAGAATTTTGAGCTGTTGTTGACCATCGCCTCGAACTCGTGTTCTGCCGAGACCATGGGGTTTACATCTCTGGCCATTGGCGGTGTTATGAACCAGACATCGTCCAAGGCGTCGGCAAACTTGGCCCATTCAGCTACATCCTTTTTGGTGGTTTCTCTGACCTTTCCAGTTTCCAAATCCACAATTAGGGGACCACCCATCATTCCCCAGTATGACTTGTCTTCACCGACAACGAAGTCGTGTTTTCTCTCCCTTCCGGCGAGTCTGAATTTACCCGGCACATGTTTCAGGGCATCTTTAACCAGAGATTCGGGCAGCTTGGCAATCTTGGTCTTGTAGCTCACTTCTGCCCCGGCCTTTTCCAGAATTTTCAGGGCCTCTTCTCTTTCATACCAGACTCCGGCTCGTTCCATTATTTCCAAGGACGCTTGATTTATTTGGTAGACCTCGTCCTTAGTGAAAGGCTCGAGTAATTTTCTAGTCATTCTCTCATTTCCCAACAAGCCTTTTACATTCCTCTACTCCTAACAAGGCATCACCGGCAAATGCGTCGGCACCGATGTTCTTGGCGAAATCGGCCGTTACTGGAGCGCCGCCGACGATGGTCTTTGCTTTCGAGCCAGCTTTCCTCAGAGCCGCTATAATTGTGCCCATAAACTGCATCGTGACGGTCAGCAGGGCAGACATGGCCACGATATCCGCATCAACTTCTTTAGCTTTTTCCACAAATTTTTGGATGGGGACGTCTCTCCCGAGGTCATAAACCTCGAATCCCACGCCACTGAGAAGGGCCTTCACAAGATTTTTACCAATGTCGTGCATGTCGCCCACCACTGTACCGATGACGATTCTGCCGAGTGAATCGGCTCTTTCACTTTTCCGGGTGAGCTCCGGTTCCAGTATTCTATACGACTCCTGAAAGGCTTCAGCGCAGACCATTATCTCGGGGAGGAAGTACTCGCCCTTTTCAAATTTGCTGCCGGCTTCGCGCAGCGCCTTTATTGAGCCCTCGTTGAGAATTAGAAGAGGATCAATCCCTTTTTCCAGAGCTTCCTTTGTGGCTTCTTTGGCCCCCCTCAGGTCAAAATTCAAAACGGCGTGGTAAATTTTTTTAAGGCTTTCTCCGCTTTCGTTCATCAACCTCATTTGTTTTTTTCGTTAACGCCTATTTAAGGATAGGGAGAACAAAAAACTCCCGATTGGTTTGTCAATTATCTTTTTTACAGGTTTAACAAAATCCGGTGGACAAACTTATTTGGGGATGATATGGTGCAAGAGCACTGGTTCATTTTTGCAAATCACAAAGATTTATTATTCGCTGATAAAAATGAAATTGTGACGAAGATGGAGATAGACCTTTCTTTAAAATTGGCCGGATTGGAGTTAAAGAACCCGATAATCGTGGCCTCCTCGGCCTTTTCCAGAAATGGGGCCACGATAAAAAAGCTATCGGAGTACGGCCCCGCCGCAATCGTGACCAAGACCATTGTGGCTCAGCCAGTCCCCCACGCTAGGCCCTGTTATGCTGCGATTGACGGTGGTTTCATAAACTGTCTCTCGGGCAGCGACCTTTCAGCGGATCAGTGGTTCAAGGAAGAGATTAAGATAGCGAAAGAGGGCGAGGTGAAGATAATCGCGAGCATAGCTGGCAGATTTCCTGAGGAGAGCATAGAACTGGCAAAGAAAGCTGAAGAAGCCGGAGTCGACATGATAGAGTACGCCACCGCATGCCCGCACTTGGCCGAGATATACAATGCCATGTTTCCGGGGTCGATGGGGCCGCCGGAGGTCCACAACCCGGAGCCGCTGGCCAAGATGCTGGCGGAGATAAAAAAGGAGGTTAGCATCCCGATAATGCCGAAATTCAGCTCCATATTTTTCATAGACGCGGTGAATTGGGCGAAGGCATCGGAGAAGGCGGGTGCGGATGCCATCGCTGCTGCGGACGCGTTAGGTCCGGTTCTGCAGATAGATATCGAGACTGGACAACCAGTCCTCGGTGGCCCGAAGGGTAGCGGCGGACTGACCGGTCCCGCAATCAAGCCACTCGTCTTGAAGATGGTATTGGACATGGCAGAGAACGTCAATATCCCCATAGTCGGTGTGGGTGGAATTAGCAGCTGGAGGGACGCGGTGGAGTACTTTATGGTCGGGGCGACCTGCGTTGGTCTCGCGACCGCAGTCCACCTGAGGGGGCCAAAAATAATTCCACAAATTCTGTATGGCATTAAAAAGTTCATGGAGGACAAGGGCTACTCTTCTTTAAGCGAAATTCGGGGCCTAACCCACCGAAGGATAAAGGAGAGGGAAATCAGGGGGAAACAGCTGATTACAACCCCCAAGGTTCCGGAGATCGATATCAATAGGTGCAACGCTTGCGGAATTTGTCAACGGGCTTGCATATATGAGGCGATAACAGTTGATGAGTTCGCCAAGATAGAGCCGGCAAAATGCTTCGGCTGCGGATTATGTGTTACCGTTTGCCCGACTAAGGCACTGTCGCTAGATTATTATCAGGTATGAAATTTTCTTGTTTAGAATTACGGCAGCAGACTCGGTGATAAATCCTTCGAGACTAAAAAAATCAAAAAAAGAAGAAAGGGAAGGGGTTTTGTTAAAGAAAATTAGATTTCCCCTTCCTGCAGGTATTTGTTCAGCGTTTTCAGATCCCAGCTGGGATCGATGCCCATTCTTTCCACAGTTCTACCCGTGCTTCTGAAGTCCCTGTCGAGAAGAGCCTCCGCCATGGTAATCTCGGCGTCGACCACCGGCGTCGGCACATTCAGCATGTCCCCGAGCGAAGAGTAGGTGACCAACCCGTAAGGCACGTCCTCGAGCAGATGCCGGGTCTCAAGCTTGAACGGTCCTTCGCACATCTCCAAGAACGGCGTATGAATGGCCTCGTATAGCGGGAGGACATAGTTCTCGCCGTGGGGATTCCATCTTACGTGGAGGATCTCCTCTTCCAGCGTGTAAGGTCTTATCCCTAGCGCCTTGGACAGCGCCATTCTTTCCCGGTCCACTTTTTCCATTAATCTTACCACCGATGGTGTCAAGGAGTCCTTGCCAAAGAGGTGGAAACTTTTATCACCCGATTCAATCCGACCTGCGTTGCATAGCATCGGAGGAATGTGGGTGATGGCATTGTAATCCACTAGAACGGTTTCGAGCGGGCTCTGGGCTTTTCTTATCGAGTACATGGGATAAACTTTTTTCAGCGTTTGAATGACCTTGTCGGTGTTTTTACCCGGGAAAGCGGTTGTTATTATTTCCCAAGTCCTCGATTCAAGTCTCACGACGTTGTCGCCCATGTATGAGGCCCCGTAGGGCAGCGTGTTGGTGTCGCCCAAGTAAACTTCCTTTTTGACACCCATCTCTTTGAACACCTGGTAATATTCGATTGCACCGCCACCCTTGCCAAAATAGACAAGCGTTTGACCGTCCTCTATATGTGGAGCTACCAGCTTAGCGTAGTTTCTTACTCCGAAGAAAGGCAACGGGTTCACAATCAGGTCGGCTCCCGAGATGGCTTCCTTTATGTCCGTGGTTATTAACGAAATCTTGGCGAAGTCACCTGGCAGTTCTTCCATCTTTCCGATTAATTTAATCCCTCCCTTTTCAATCACCGGTTTAAATCTCTCTCCTGTTCTCGAGTAAAATCGGACCTCATGGCCGCGCAGCGAAAAATCTGCCGCGCACATGAAGCCTCCACTTCCCGAGCCCAAAACAGCTATTTTTATTGTCTCACCCCAACTTCATCGATTTGTCCCATATATATTCTTTTCCATTTTTCTGCATTGTTGCACAAATAAACGCGAAATCTCCTGCGCAAGCTCCGGTTTGGCT
>NZ_JBMFOX010000034.1:0-10962 GCF_049969415.1 Hadarchaeum sp. (SeqCode) | reverse complement strand
CTGACCAAACGAGCGGACCACCAGCTGGTTACCGACAGCGACCCCAAGATTAGGAAGACACCGCCGAGAATCATGGTTATCTTCCCCGCCAGCAGAAAGAGGTCAACCAGTTGCGAGTGAATGGGCTGTCCGAACACCGAGATCAACAGGTCAAATGGGGAGAGGGCTATCTCCATAGCCCCGGTGCCCACGCTGGCCACCCACCAAGGCCCGAGAAATGGTAGGATCACCATCAGGGCCCCGGCAGCGATGCCAAGGAAGTTCATGGAGTGTTTGTTTGTTGAACTACAGGACGTCATAACTAACCACCTGATATTTTCGGGCTAAATTGAATGGTCACTCCATAGATCTCAAAGGTAACGTTAACGGCGGTTATTTGGGGATTGCTCGGAGGTGAACCGGGGATGGTCCCAACTAGCGTGAAGTTTACGGAACCGTTCGCCGGAATTTCCAATTCTTCCTCCTCCATCTGAAGCTGGATGGGTGGCATCCCCTGACCTGAAACGGTCAGGTTCACCTCCTTGAGCTTGATCGGAACTTTAAAAGGGGATTTGAACGTCACTGGGACCCTGACGCTGCTGCCGCTGATTACGGGTTGGCCCATGGACATTGTCTCCTCGGAGAAACCACCGCCGAAGATGTCACCGACCCCCTCCGAAACTTGGCTCAGCTCCTGCTCGCTGGGCAGCAACGCCTTCTTCAAATCCCAGCCGTTGGCAGAAAAGGCCAAGATTATGGGGACTACCACCAAAGCTATTCCCAGCAGCCGCAGCGCCCACTTCAGGGCCCCATCTCGCATTTTATCCCATTTAAGCTAGAACAAGGTTATTAAAAAACTATCCCGGTTGTCTGAATTCCTCAATTAACTTCAACTTGGCCTCGTGACACATCGACTTTATCTTTCGCTCCCGCCGCATCGCCTCTCCACGGGTTTTGAACGGCTCCCAGTAAATCAGGACCAGCGGCCTTCTCGCTTTAGTCGAACGAACATCGCCCCGGTTGTGCTGGGCCAACCGCTTCCTGAGGTCGGCCGTGTGTCCCGTGTAAAAGTTGTCGTCCTTCAAGCTCCGCAGGATGTAGACATAGTAAGTTTTTGCCATGGCGCTCATTTCTAAAACAAAATTTTGTTTTATATAAAGAAGCTGCCCGCAAGAAATCGGCGGGTAAGAAATGGAAGAAAAAGGACAGTTGATGGGCGTGCCGATCAAGCTGATCATGGCGCTCGTGATCGGCGCGATGACCATGGGCATCATGATGCAATTTGTGGGCACGGCCGAACGCAACGTGCTCAAGGACATGGACGTCCAGTTCTCTATCTCGGGAAAGAAGCTCACGGTCAAAGTCTACGATGCCGCCAGCGGTGGCGCCTTGGGCGGTGCGACGATTGTGCTGAAATATCCCGGCGGCACCGACGCCCGCACGCTGGGGAAGGAGACCAACCAATACACCTTCACCATACCAATGAACGGTGCCAAAGTCGTCCTCGTCACGGTCCAAGTCACCAGGAACGGCTACATCCCCTGGCAGGGGCAAGTAGCTGTGAGGTAAACTCCGATGATAAAGGATACTCGAGGTATAGAATCGCTGCCAGTAATTATCATGATTGGGGCCATGCTGGCCGTCAGCTCCGTTTCTATCGGAATCGATGTCATAAACCGAACCCAAAGAATGATCGACCGCCAGCGGGCAATCAACAGTTTCAATTTACTCGTCGAACAATCCCAAATCCTCTGCGCTGGCGGGGTGGGAAATTCAAAAATAGTTGAGCTTCAGCTGGGAGACGGTATAATTATCCTTAAGGGAAATTTAGTTCAGCTTCTGAGCGGAGATAGCATTAGAACCGAGCTTCTACCACTGCCAATATCAGCTGACGAAAATGAGCTCAGGAGCGGCTTTTATCTCCTGATGATTTGCCAAGGGGTTGATGGCCGTTTCTTTATAAAGATCGAGGGTATCTGAAATGGAGAACAATGGCTCTGCTGGTTTTCTGCTGAGCAAACTGGGAGTGGCCTTCGCCGCCATCGCCTTCATCGGCCTTGCCCTCTCGCTGAACTCGTTTGTCGACAGAACCTCTGAAAAGGAAGAACTAGAATTGATTGCGAGAAACATAATCGAGTCATTGGAAAGGATAGATGGGCTCCCCGGAGAAATCGAGTACCTCAAGGATTTTGCCCCAATATCAAGAGCATTTGAGGTTTCGCTGGCCGGAGAGCTGATTAACGGCTTTCAACTGATATCCGTGCGGGTCTCATCTAAGATTGAACTCGAGCGCTCGCTGATCATAAGTTCGGTCGTCAACGGTGGTTGGTTCCTCATTTCGAAGCAAAACCCGCGCGGAATTATCATCCGACAAACAGGTGTGATAGACTTAGAGTTGATTGGATGACCGTTAACGGGGGTGAGGACTTACTCTCCATCCTCGTCGCCACAGTGCTGCTACTGATGCTGGCGGCTGCGGCGATTAACTGGTATCAAAACACTTCTCGAGAAATGCAAGAAATGGATGATCTCAGATCAACGCTGGACACCGCGGAAGCCATCATTTATGGCGCTATGGACGAATCCAGGAGAATTGAAACAATCGAGATTTTGCCGGGACGCTTGGAAAACCTTTCAAAAATTTTGTTTTTACGCGGAGTGAACATGCAAGTTGAAATACGGTCCCTTACCGGAAAACTGATTTATAAGCTGGAAAATTTCTCTGAACCTCAGACGGGAAATTATTTTGCCGAATCGAGCGTTAGCCTTCCAATCGCCCTTGCCTGCGATAGCGAATCGGTGCTCCTCTGCGAACTCAAAGTCCAACTCTGGAGGGAGTAAATTGAATAAACATGGAATTGGCTATACCATTGACTTGCTAATATTTGCCCTCTTGGTCTCGCTCTCGTTTACCGTTTTATTCACATTTTCTCAGCCCAACGCCGAAATCAGCACGAAAATCTATGCCATGAGCTTCACCAGAAATGCTCTGCTCGCTCTGTTGAACAGCACCACAGACCAATTCGGAGGATTTAGTTACCAAGCTGGTTTTCAAGTTCCAGAAATTAGCGGCCAAACACCACTTTACCTAGCTTTGAGAAATTTAGGACACAAGACCATGGGAGAGCTGCTGGCAGAAGATGTTCTCTTGAACCTGCAACTAAAAATCGGGAGCAGAACTGTCGCCACAATTTGGTCCAACGAGGACATGAACAACAAGTTAAGTTTTCTTCTAAAGTCGATACTTGATAACCTCGCTGGCAGGAAATTTGGATATAGATTCGTAGTGAAGGCAACGCCGGTAAAAAACAATATTGTCAGCTTCGATTTTAACCTCCTCATCGAGAACCTTTCACCTTCTGGGACCAAGTTGTGCCGCGAAACATCGCTGCTCTCGCTTCCCATCTCAAACGAGGAGCTGATTAGCCTCGCTGAGAACAGGCTTGGCTTTTCCTTACCTCAGCATCTGGAAACTAATCCTGTTATTGAAATTGGTTTGGAGCTCTGGTCCCGATGAAAGAACGAGGTTTTATTCCCTTCAGTGCTGCGGGAGCAATCGTGGTTTTGGTCATCATCGCCATGCTGGCTCAAGCAGAGTTTCACCGGCACCACAGGGCGCTGAATATTATTTTCGACTCATCACAGTCGTCCCTTTTCACGACTGCCGCGGAGATTTATCAAAATATCCGGTTAATCGCTAAGCAAGCCGTTTTCAAAGCGTTGTGGGAAGTTTGCAAAAAAGCTAGCGATTATTCGGAAAACGCGTTAGCGGAAATTGAAGTACTGGCGACGAAATACTTTCATGTGGCAATATCAGAAATTGAATCCAGCCGCCATGGCTCCAGAATTGAATTAGTCATCCCCTCTGACAAGAGGGATCATCTGATAAAAATTTCGGAATCCGATAGTGGCTTCGTGCTTGCCGATGTAACTTTCCCTGAAGGCTCGAGGGTAATGATCACCTCCCAGGACAGCAATACCCGGATTTCAGCTTCGCTGGAGAATACCGCTATTCTGGTGGATTCAAGATATTTTCTCTTAGCGCAGAAAATGGAAGAGTTCAGGGCAGGGATAGGGGATATCATAGGAATTTGGACGGCTCTGGAATACTCAAGGGTTTTAACCGATTTGATTTTAGCCGAGAAAGTAACGCTCAACCGCTCCAGAACTGCGTTGGCTTTCGAAGCCGCTTGGTCAATCAAAGAACTTGAAATCTTCGGCTCAACGGACTACTTAAAAACCGAAGCGGACCTCACCACAATCGCGATTGATTTGTTAAACGGGCCAGGCAAGAAGTTAATCGTATGTCGAGAAAATATCTATGAGCTCCTGCCCCCCACCCCGCTCAGAAAAACTCCGGGAATATCGGTTTACCGTGACCTTAAGGTCAAAAACGTCGACTACAGGCGCCAAGATCCGGCAGGCTTGCTTGGCTTGCCCACAGCGACACCAATCCCATTGGGAACCTCCGGAGCCACTATCTGGTGGGGACAATGGGAAGTAACTATCGAAACTGAGGAAAGCCCCGTCGAGGAAATCTTCGACTTTGACAACCCGAACATCCCGCGCCCCTGTGGTGACTTCTGCGCCCATCTGCCCCTCGCCTACCGGTGGAAGTTTTCAGAGAAGGAATTCAAAACAATCATCACCATCTTCAGCCCCAGACCTTTCATGATATTTGTCCAGTAGCTAAAGTTATCTTTTTGTCAAAATTCTTTTTTCTCTGACTTCTTAGCCTCGAATCTTCGCAGCAAAACAACCAGAAGTTGTTTTAAATTTTCAATCTCTTTTCCCATCATTTCTTGCTTTAATGAAAACAGCTCTACTTGAGATCGAATCTCCTGCGCAAAGTTGTTAAACGGGTCCAAGAAAAACCTGCTCAGTTCAGCGACGGTGCGCGAAGGCCTTGGCTCCATATTTGCCTGACCAAACTCAAGCGCCACTCGTTCTATCAACAGTTGCACCTGTTCTCCTTTTAATCCGGCTTCAACCAGTAAATCATAAATTTCATTTGTAGGATAACCCGCCCTTAGCATGGCTCTTATAATATCAGAAGCTGCCACCCCTGCGGCCATTTCACCCACCAAAAATTTGGAACAACCGTAATTAAAAATGGGTGACCGATTGTCGGAGACGCCTTTAGATAAAGTCGTTCAACTCCACAATAATAATTCAAATGCCAATGTTAAACCTGCCGAAAAAATTACCACGGGCATTACTAAGAGGCCATATCTTGAGAACCCTGAAAACGATATCTGCACTCCTTTTTCGGATAAAATACTGGCCCACAGAATTCCTGCCAGCACCCCAACCAGAGTCAAGTTGGCACCAAAGTTGGCACCAGCTACCAGCGCCAAGGTTGAACCAGTTCGCGCCGCTGCCGAGGCTTCAAAAGAAGGGCTCTGGAAGATCCTAACAAAAAATATTGTCATCGGCTGATTATTCATCAGTCCTGCGGCAAAAGAGGTTAAACAGATAATTCCAAAAACTGTGGCCACCAAGCTTCCGGTGATTGAAGAAAGCTGCGAGGCGAGGAAATCTGTCCAGCCCTTTGAGACCAAGTCCTCAACAATTATGAAAAGCCCTACGACGAATGGTATCGTCTTCCAAGGCATTCTAGAACTTATTATAGAAATACTGGACCGTTGCCCCGTCCTTTTCGGCTCAACATAGTGATAGTATATGATGTCGAAGACGACCATTATCCCGGCGGAGATTGAGGTCAACACCCACAGAGGCATTCCTAGGATGCTGGTGGGAACGCTCATCAAAACAATGGTGATGATAAACAGGACGGTGCCAAACACGGCCCCGCTTTTGTTTTTTATGGCTAAGTTCGGATCCACGGCCGGCATCTCCGTCTCTACCGGTAACTTCCTCCAGAAGATTAGCATCAGCATAATCAAGCAGGTGACCATCGCCACCACCGATGGAAGGAACATCCATTTTAAAAAATCCAAAAAGGACATCCCAATCGAATCGGCCGCGATGATGTTGGCGGGGTTGCCGATGTACAGCATCATGCTCAGGATGTTGGCGGCAAAGAACTGTGCGATAAGGTAGGGAACCGGATTCACCTTCGCGCGCTGGCTGAAATAAAATATTATCGGCGTCATCGTTAGGATCACTATATCGTTCTCGGTCACCACCGTGAGTAGGCTGCTGAGCAGGAAAAAGTAGATGAAGAGCCTCCTTCCTGATCCTCCTGCATACTGGGCGAAGCGCAGCGAGATGTATTCAAACAGCCCAGTGTAGTCCAAGGAAACGCAGATGTAAGAAAGCGAGATAATCAGTATTATTATTGCGTAAGGTGTCACCGTACCTGAGCCCAATATCCCTCGCAAGATAGTATCAAAATTGATGGAGCCAAAGGCCATCAAAACGAGCACTCCGAACAGCGGGGCCAACCCATAATCCAAGTGGATGTGCCTTCGCGTAAACGGAATCCTCACTATCGGGTGCTTGAAGACGAGAAAAATTGTTGCGGCAAAGACTATGATGGGCGCTAAGGAAATCAGGTTCATAAATTGCTGTCCCTCGTCATCATTGGCCAAATTGCCGTCACGGCGGTAGGTTGGCCTTTCTCACCAAAATCACGGTGCAGGGGGCATACTTGACGATATAATCTGAAATGCTCTCGGAAAAGACACCAAGCAGCCCTTTTTTCGGAATGGTGCCGGTAACGATCACGTCGCAGGAATTTTTCTTAGCAAAGGAAACGATTGCCCTGCCGACATCCGTGGATTCGATAATTTCCAGCTGGCTCTTCAATCCCTTTCTCTCAAAGGCTTCAATGACCCAAGAGAACCTTTCCAAGGCATCCTTTTTGGAGAATTCGCTCAAGAGCCGCACCACGTGCAGCGCGAAAACTTTGGTTTCCTTGGAACAGAGCTTTATGGCAACCTGAACCACATCCTCCGGCGTGGCCTCGGTAACGCAAAGAACCATATTTTTGAACATAACTCACCCCTTATTTATTCTTCCCGACGCTAATAAACAATTACCTCATTGTTACTCCACGTTAGAAAAATTAATTGATATCCACCTAAATTTAATCCCTAGTGCTGAAATTTCCAAACAGGGTTGACCAAACATTTATATCAGCCCAACTTGAAGTCTCTTGATGGAGGTTAAGAATGCCAAAAACTGGAATGATTGCCGGTGTGATTTTAGTGATTGCAATTATCGCAGTGGCCGCAGCCTACGTTGCAACTCAACCCGGAGCTCCTGCTGCAACTACCGGTGCCAAACAGTGGAAGATAGCCCTGTTGTTGCCTGATGTGATAACCGACCTTACTTGGAACGGTCCTGCCTACCAAGCTGTGTCGAGGCTGGTTGCGGAGGGGATTGCCGACAAGTTCTCCTACACCGAACAAGTAGCGGTTCCAGACGCCGTGAGAATTGCAAGCGGATATGCTGCAGAGGGTTATGATCTCATAATTCAACATGGATCTCAGTTCGTGGACACGACCAGAGAAGCCGCCCAGAAGTATCCCAACTCATACTTTGTCACCACTGCTATGCTGGCACCCGACTTTCCGCCAAATGCCTCGGTCGTCTGGTCTTACTTGGAAGAGGCCTACTACCTGCTTGGAATACTCGCGGGCAGAATGACTAAGACCAACATTGTCGGCACTCTCTGTCCGCTTGAAGTTCCTGGCATCGTCGAGTGGTCAAAGGGATTCAAAGCTGGAGTGCTCAGCGTTAACCCCAACGCCAAAGTTCTCTACGCAGTTACTGGTAGCTTCATGGACGCCACGTTGGGAAAGGATACAGCCAGGGCGCAGATTGAGGCCGGTGCCGACTTCCTTGCTCCGATGACTGACGGTCCTGTTCTAGGTGCCATCATGGCTGCCCAAGAGACCGGCAAGGCCTACGTCTTCGGCTGCGAGGGCGACACCCACTCAATCAACCCCAACATCATCGTAACCAGCGCAATTTGGGACTCCTACTCCCACTACAAGACGATAATGCTCGATATCAAAGCAGGACAATTCAAGTCAATATACCCCGCAGATCTAAAGACGGGAGGAGTGACCTTGACTCCTTTCTACGCGCTGAAGGATCAGATCCCCCAGAGCGTTCTGGACGAGATGGAACGGGCGAAGCAGGACATCATATCCGGCAAAATAAACGTCAAGGAACTGGTGAAAAACATCAGCCTCTAGAGATAATTATAATCTCCAGAGGATATTTTTTTTTAAACCTTTCTGGCTTCAGCTAGCTTCTTTTTTGCACTTTAAATCAAAAATTGATAAATTTCTAATTTAAATTCGGGATCATCTCATTTTCACAAAAGTTTTTATTGTATTTGCTCAAATTTAACAGGAAAATATGGCGGATTTCATCATCACGAATGGATTTTTGGTGACCATGGACCGGATGAATAGAATTATAGACGACGGCGCCTTGGTCGTTGAGGGAAATCGAATTCTGGCCGTGGGCAAAACAGCGGAAATTAAAAGAAAATACCGCGCTGAGGAGGTCATTGATGCCAAAGGAAAGGCCATATTGCCCGGATTTGTTACGCCCCACCATCACATGTACAACTCCTTAACCCGGTATATGGATATCCCGCTGCAACCGGAGGTGGCCGGTGATTTTGGCAGTCTTCTCACGCGCTGGTGGTGGCCAAAAATTGAGGATACTTGCACCAAAGAAGACGTCTTCGTTGGGGTGCTTCTCGCTTCAGTGGAAATGCTGAAGAATGGGATCACTTGCACCGCGGACCTTCAGGAGGGCCAAAACCTTCTTCCCGGGGCGCTGGAACACGCAGGTAGGGCCTGCGACGAGGCTGGAATCAGGGCATTCCTCTCCTTTGAAACCACCGATCGCGTCAGCCTGAGCAAGGGCAAAATGGGTCTAAGGGAAAACGAAGCCTTCATCAAGGAAAGAAATTATAAAAGAGATGCCCGCGTTCGGGGGATGATGGGGATACATACCTGCTTCTCCTGCACACCGGAAACACTAATCAAAGCGCGGGAAATAGCCAACAGACATAAATGTGGTATTCAGATTCACATCGCCCAGAGCACCTATGAAGTCGAGATGATAAAAAATAGATATCATGTTGACGGTTCGGTCGAGTTTCTGGACTCAATTGGTTTTTTGGGCCCTGACGTTGCTGCTGCTCACGGGATCTACATCTCCAAAAAGGAGTTGGAGATCTGGCGAAGAAGCAACGTGGGGCTGTCCTTCAACGTCAAAAGCAATGCCTTTTACGCCAACGGGCTGGCTCCCGCCGTGGAGCTGATCAAAAGAAATGGTAAGGTCGGCCTAGGCATAGACGGCGTCAACATCTACGATATGTTTGAGCTGATGACCTTTTCCATGGCCTTGCTGCGCCTCTACTACCTAGACGGGGGCCTGCTGCCGTCTTCTCAAGCCCTGCATCTGGCCACGATGGGCGGTGCCAAGGTTCTCGGCAGTGACCGTGAAATAGGGTCCCTAGAACCGAACAAAAAGGCAGATATAATCCTCGTCGATTTTTCCGGCAAAGCCAAATTGACGCCGTCTTTGAACAAGCTTGACATTTTAGCCTTCAGCTGCCGCGGTTCTGATGTTGACACCGTTATGGTGGATGGCAAAATCGTGGTGAGAAATAAAAGGATATTAACCGTGGACGAGGACAGCCTGCTCGAGAGGGCCCAGCGTCAAGCTGAGAAGTACCAAGAGCGCGCCATCGAAACTCCAATAAACCCCGTCTGGAAGCTGCCCAGACGCTGAGGGTGAAAAAACGGTCGACCTCGAAGTAAACTTTGCAGGACTGAGGCTGGAATTTCCGACGATACTGGCCCCGGGACCCCTGAGCAAGGATGGACTGGCGGTCAAGAAAGCCGCAGAGCATCACGGCATTGGCGCGGTTGTGGTCAAAACCGTTTATCCCAAGGAAGAGGACACGCCTCGACCATGCATGGCCGCCATCGGAAGCGGTAACATGATCAATCATGACTGGTCCGCACTCAGCACCATGCAGCTCTGCCAACAGATGAAAATAGCCAAGGAGGGAAAGAAGCCGGTGATCGTTAGCATCCTCGGTGACATCGAGGAGGAAATGAAAATGGCTAAACTCCTAGAAGCCGCCGGAGCCGATATGTTGGAACTTCCCGTCGCCAATCCTCCGCTTGAACAACTTCAAGAAGACATCCGCAGGGTCAAGGAAACCGTCTCCATTCCTGTGGGAGTAAAAATCGGCCCCGATGTTAAGGACATCCCGGGATACGCCAAAGGAATTGAAAAGGCTGGAGCCGATTACATCTCCGGAATCAATACGCTAGGACCAGCGCTGGTCATAGACGTGAAAACAGGTAAACCCTTGCTGGGCTCAAAGTTCGGTTTCGGTTACCTCTCTGGCCCCGCCATAAAACCCGTGGCGCTGAGATGCGTTGCTGAAATGGCCAAAATTGTAAAGATCCCGGTCGTCGGCGGTGGCGGCATCAGCGATGGCAAGGATGCCGTTGAATTCTTAATGGCCGGAGCCACCTGCGTCCATCTCCACACCGCGGCCATCCTCAAGGGACTGGGAGTCTTTTCAAGGATAGTTAAGGAAATTGACGAAATTGTAGCTGCGCTCGGACACGATAGCTTGGAGGAAATCCGGGGGCTGTCCTTGAAATATCTTAGAGAGGAGCCCTCGTTTGCCTACAGGATACCGACCGTGGACTTTAATTTGTGCAACGGCTGCGGTGTTTGCGAACGGGCTTGTGCCTATGCGGCGATAAAGATACACGAAGGCGCGGCAGAAGTGGATGAGAAATCCTGTTTCGGTTGCGGACTCTGCGCCACCCTCTGCCCAACCCGCGCGATAAAGCTGGGGTGAACAAGGATGTCAAGGAAAATATTGTATATTGACCCGCTTGACTGCACCGGATGCCGTAACTGTGAGATTGCCTGTAGTTACGCCAAGGAAGGGCTGGTGAACCCTCAAAAGTCGAGAATACGGGTGCTCAGGATCGGAGCCACCTATGACGGTCTGATAGTCTG
>NZ_JBMFOX010000033.1:0-11240 GCF_049969415.1 Hadarchaeum sp. (SeqCode) | reverse complement strand
ACGGGGCGGGGTTCGTCAAGTGTTCGCCGGCGCCTGATTTCAAAAACAAAACCTGCTTTCGAACACAAAAACGAAGCATCCCGTTTTTTGCGTGCGTGCTGCAAAGGGTATAATCATATCGTCCCCGGGATTTGAACCCGGCGAAAACAAAAAATCAAAGAAATTGCTGGCTGTGATTATTTTGTCGAATTGGATCCCCTCTGCGCCTGCTTTATTCTTCGTAACCCGACTAACCAATCGCGGTGCCTTTGCTGCTCGTGGGCAGCTTTGTGATAGGTATCCTCCATGTCTCGGGTGTGCTGAATTCGATAACTGGGCCGCTTGCGCCCTTCACTACTGGCCTGCTCGGTCTCCCCGCCGTTGCCATCATTCCCTTGATCTACGGCTTCATCCGCAAAGAAGGAGCACTCGTGCTGCTCGTGTCCCTCGCTGGTCCGGCAGGTCTTGCTAGCTTGATGAACGCACTCCAGTTTTCGTGTTTGCGCTGGTGGTGGCGATCTACGTGCCCTGCATAGCCATGGTCGCTGTTTTGGCGGGAGAGCTGGGATAGAAGGATGCGATCGCGATACCCGCCGGAACTTTCCTATTAGCAGTAGCGGTCGGTAGCATAATTTATCACCTGAACCCGTTTGGCTTGTAGAAAAACTGGCCCAAACAATAGGAAATCTTTTACGTGCAAATGAACAAAAATTATACAGATTTACATGCGTCGAAGATGGTGTTGGCGACGGCTTGGGCCTGGGAGGCCAATGAAACCTAGGTTCGTCCGCGTGATGTTGGAAGTAGCAGGGTTTGCACCCATTGGCCCGGATAATCTGCCAGTATCAGGAGGCGAGCCCATCTACATGACATACGATGAGCTCGAGGCATTCTGTCTCATCTATCACGAAGGGCTGAACCAGGAGGAGGCTGCCAAACGAATGAAAGTCTCGCGGGGGACGGTGTGGCGCTGCTTGGAAAGTGCTAGGAAAAAGGTTGCCTGTATGCTCGTCGAACGCCGTCCACTCGTGATCACGCCTGCACCTCCCCCGCCTTCAGAGGAGAGGGGTATTTGAGCCAAGTCGATGGGATGCGGCTCACGGTCTTGGTCGATGATTTCAAAAACCAGCTCCAGTCAGAACTCGCCGCCAAGCACGGGCTATCATTTTTCATCGAGCTGAAAGCTGGAGGACATACGACCAACTTGCTGATGGATACCGGGCCATCTGCGGATATCGTCATGCAAAATGCCCAGAAACTAGGCATCGAGTTGAGAAAGGTAGATTCGATTGTGCTGAGCCATGGGCACTACGACCACACCGGCGGACTCTTGGGCATCCTGAAACACATCGGCCGGAAAGTGCCGGTGATAGCTCATCCGGGAGCGCTCGAGCCAAAATTCGTGATGAAGAAGAAACGTCTCAAAAAAGCTGGCATCCCCTTTCAGGCCTCAGAGCTGAAGAAATCGGGCGGCATCTTAATCCTGAAACGAGGACAAACATCCATAATGCCTGGAGTTTTGGTAAGCGGAGAGATTAAAAGGACCAGCCAATTGGAAAGGGTCAAAGGATTCAAGACCACAAAAGGGGGCAAGCTAGTCGATGATCACATGATAGATGATCAGGCACTTTTCGTGACAGTCAGGAGTAAAGGATCGGTGATAATCACGGGTTGCGCTCACGCAGGTTTGATTAACACCATCAAGCAGGCTCAGAAGGCGACAGGTTCGAAGAGAGTGCATGCTGTGATTGGGGGTTTTCACTTGGCGAACGCGAGCGCTAAAAGGATAGGAGCAACCGTCGGGGAACTCCAAAGGGCTGGTGTGAAAGCCATCATGCCGTGTCATTGTACCGGAGAGAAAGCAATTGCAAAGTTTATCGAAGTCTTCGGGGAGAAGTGCAGGCAGCTTAGAACCGGTGATGTTGTCTCATTGTAAAAACCATCGAAAAGCTTAAATATAATTATGTGCAATAACACAAAACAGAGGTGGTAAAATATGTGGTGGCCAGGTTTCGGTTGGGGAATAGGTCGAGGTGGTCGCGGCTGGTTTGGGCCTTGGCCTGGTAGGGGTCCTTTCAGCTATTTACCGCCTTGGCAGAGGCCGGGATGGTTGTACGGTTTCGGCAGAGGTTGGTGGTGGAACCCTTGGGTCTGTGCTAGATTCCCATGGCTTCCGAGGTGGTGGTGGGCTTATCCAGGCACCTACGGATACCCCTACGCGACCTATCCGCAGTACCCCTACCCGGGATATTGACAAACAAAATGAAAGGAGGTTAGAAAAAATGTGGTGGCCTAGAGGTTGGAGATGCTGGTGGTGGTACATAAATCCATACGTGATGTATCCACCCTATCCGCCATACGCGCAAGCGCCGCAGCGACCCTCGCAACCTGCACAACAACCCCCAGCGGCACCTTACTACCCACTTCCGCCGTTCGTGCCTTCTCCACCGACGCCGGAGCAGGAGATCGAAGCTCTGGAGGCATACAAGGCAGAGCTCGAGGAGGAACTCAAAGGCGTCGAGGCTAGGATAAGTGAACTTAAGGGAGCACTGACCAAGAAAGAGTAAAGCGTGAACAACGCCATTACAAAATCAAGGATGTAGAATCGCCATGAAAATAGCCATACCATCAAACACGCCTGGCGGACTCGATGCGACAATCTCCCCTCACCTCGGCCGTTGCGACGTATTCACCGTAGTGGAGCTCAAGAATAGTAAAATAGTCGGCGTGAGCATCATCGACAACCGGGGAACTCATTTTGGTTACGATAAAACTCCAGCTGAGATCTTGGCATCCAGCGGCGTGGACGCAGTAGTGACACGGGGAATGGGGCCCAAGGCGATGCAACTTCTTGCGCAGAGCGGTATCGGTGTTTACATGACCTCGGCTGAAACAGTCAAAGAAGCCGTGAATGAACTGGTTGAAGACAAGGCCAAGCTGGCTTCACTGGAGGACGCCTGCAAAGAATCCAAGGAAGGAGCTGAATCATCTCCGACTCCCGTTATGTTCCCTTTTGGTCCCGGGATGGGAATGGGCCGAGGAATGGGTATGGGACGTGGAATGTGGGGATGGATGGGAGGGGGAATGGGCCCTTACCCGCCGATGGTTCCATCAACGCAATATCCTCCGCAACAAACGCCGAAGCCTTCTCCTCCACCGACAGGCCGCTTTAAGGTAGGTGTTGCAAGCCAAGGACCGGGAGGGCTCGACGACATGGTGTCGCCCATGTTTGGCAGATGTCCGAACTTCACTATCGTGGAAATCGATGGTAAAGATATCAAAAGTGTGAAGATCCTACCTAACCAATTTATCTCTTCGCCAAGCGGAGTTGGGATAGCCGTGGTTCAGATGCTCGCCGCCGAAGGCGTGGGGCATATCTTGGCCGGGAGATTTGGCCCTAACGTGTCTGCTGTTGCTGGCCAATTCGGAATTCAAATGGTGATGGTTCCACCCGGCGTGAAAATTAAAGACGCCATAAACCAGTACATCATCGGCTCACGCTAGGGTGTAGCTGTTGAAGGAAATTGTGGTCGCTTCCGGGAAAGGTGGTACTGGCAAGACCACGGTTGCGGCTTCCCTCGCCGTTTTTCTGGCTAAAAGGGGGGTAAAAGTTTTCGTGGCAGATGCGGACGTGGATGCCCCTGACCTATTACTGGCGCTCGGCGGCGGAAAGAATATTTTTTCTATGAATGTCAGAGCTTCGGAGAAGGCCAGAGTTGATGTAGACAAATGCGTTTCCTGCGGCAAGTGCGTCGAAGTTTGCCCCTTCGGAGCGATGGCAATGCCAGACGGCGGACGGGCAATAGTGGTGGAACTTATGTGTGAGGGATGTGGTGTTTGCAAGCTCGTGTGTCCCACCAATGCGATCGAGGTAAACGAGGCAGACACAGGCACGCTCAGCATTGAAGAGACTAAATATGGGTTCGGATGCGCAACCGGGAAGTTAAAACTTGGTGAACACAACTCCGGACACCTCGTGGCGAGCATAAGGAATATCGCGCGAAGGAAAGCGCAGGACGAAGGGAGCGATGTGCTTATAGTTGACGCTGCACCTGGCATAGGTTGTCCGGTCATAGCCTCCATCACGGGCGCGGACTATGTCATCGCTGTGACAGAACCTACACCTGCCGCGAAAAGGAACCTTGAGCGCTTGTCCCGAGTCATAAAGCACTTCGATGTCCCCGCTGGTGTGGTGATAAACAAGAGCGGTTATTCAAAGGATTTCGAAATCGTCCTCAAAGATTGGGTTGTGCGTGAACTCGGGTTTCAGTTTTTAGGTGAAATTCCCATCGACTACGAAGTCGCCAAAGCACTTGTACAAATGAAGCCAATCATAGAGTTTAATCCTGATACAAAAGCCTCGAAAGCTCTGGCTGCGATAGGAAATAAAGTGGGGGAAATTTTGTGGTGACTCTCAGGAAGAAAAACGTGGACGTGCCGATTGTGGCTGTTACTGGAGGGAAGGGGGGGACAGGCAAAACCATGGTCGCCGTGAACTTGGCTGTGGGCCTTAACATGGAGGGCTTAAAGGTCATGTTGGTCGATGCTGATGTCGATGGACCGTGCTGCGCAGCGTTGTTGGGGATGAAACTCGATGCCGGCAACGAGGTAAGGACCTTTAGACCGGTAATCGAAGAAACGAAATGTGTTGGATGTATGAAATGCGTGGACGCTTGCCATGAACATGCGTTAATCAGTCTCCAAGGAGAAACTCCGATATTTTTTGAGGAACTCTGTTCGGGATGCGGAGCATGCAAGTTGGTTTGTGGATATGGGGCCATAGGGGACGGATGGAAAACGATCGGAACTACTTACACCGCAGACGCCGACGGACTCAAGCTCGTGGTGGGCGAGCTGAAGCCGACGGAGCCAAGATCCCCTTTGATGGCGCGCGCGACGGTGCTCCGTGCCATCAGCGAGTTGCGGAATGGAGGATACGATGTGGCAGTAATCGACACCGCCCCAGGGGTTCACAACACCGTGGCTCAGCCCTTATGGGTTTCCGACCTTGCCCTAGCCGTGACCGAACCCACGCCCTTGGGCACGCACGATTTGAAATTTATCTTAGCCCTCGCCCGAGAGCTGGAATTACCTGTGGAAGTGGTTTTGAACAAGGCCGATGTTCCAGGTGGGCTAAAGGACGAACTCCTAAATATATGTCATGAACGAGGGATCAAGTTAACCGCTGAAATCCCCTTGGATGAGGAACTCTTGCGTTCCTACATCGCGGGCGAGCCTCTGATGAAGAAAGCTCCGAACAGCCCAGCCGGAAAAGCGTTGATGTCCTTAATTTTAACCATTCGAGACAGACTGAAAGGGGGTGAAATCTGATGGCGCAACCACCTGCTATGGTGCCGACCAAAAGGTTCAGGTGCTTCGCCTGCGGAAACATTATAGAAGTTCCCCAAGGGGTGCCCAAGCCACCGGCATGTCCCAAGTGTGGTGCTCCGGCAGCGATGATTCATCGCATCGACAAGGGGCCGCCTGGCGGGAGACGTGGCGCCGGAGGGCCGCCTTGGGCCCAGCAAGGCTAAGTTAATCCGAATCCTGATAGCAGTTGGGAAAAGCTGAAACGGAGGAGATAAAAATGGCGATAATGGAGATAAGTGTCATCCCCCTGGGAGCAAAAACACCTTCGGTTAGCAAACACGTTGCGGATGCTCTTGAGATATTGAACAAAGAGAAGGACATTAAATATGAGCTAACCTCAATGGGGACAATCGTGGAGGGAGATCTGAAGAATCTCTTAGATCTGGCTAAGAAGATGCACGAAGCTGTTTTTGATAAAGAAATCCTGAGGGTAGTCACCATCATTAAAATTGACGACCGACGCGACAAGCCGCTGAGCATGGAAGGCAAAATAAAATCTATACAAGATAAGTTATGAAGTCGCAGATAGCCTGGAAAACAAGAATGAAGATTTAATTTAACTACATTCCGTGTTTTATGAGACAAGTTTAAAAACAAAGCATGATGAAGCAAAGAGTTAAATTGGATGAATGATGAGAAAGGGAGATACGATGAAGAGGGATACAGATGTCTTAATCATAGGTGGAGGACCGGCGGGAATTGTTTGCGCCCTTACCGCTCGCTGGAATTATCCCGAAAAGAAAATCTTGCTGATGAGGGATGTGGAGAGAGGTGTTATTCCGTGTGGCATACCTTACATGATCGCGAGCTTGGAAAAACCCGAGCAAAACGCTATGAGCTACATGTCCTTGGAAAAACAGAACATCGAACTCGTGGTGGATCGTGCGGTCAAGATTGACCGCCGGAACAGGATAGTCCACACCGAGAGTGGCAATGATTATCGCTATGAAAAATTGGTCTTGGCTCTCGGTTCCAATCCCATCCTTCCGCCGATTCCAGGTATTGATAAGAAGGGAGTGTATTCAATAAGAAAAGACCTGAACTATCTCAAGGATATGGTAGAATATGCGAGGGGATGTAAAAGGGTTCTAGTTCTGGGTGGGGGCTTTATCGGGGTAGAACTTGCAGACGAGCTCTCTAAGGTTAAAGGTCCCGAAGTCATCGTAGTGGAGATGCTCCCCCATCTTTTGGCCAATTCCTTTGACCCTGAATTTTCCGAGCTGGTTGAGGAGAAATTGTCGTCTCAAGGGGTAAAAATTTTGACCGGGACCAGAGCGGAAGAAGTGATGGGCGATGAAAGGGTCAGGAAGGTACGCCTTTCAACTGGGGAAGAAATCGATGTCGATTGCGTTATCTTAGGAGTCGGGGCTAGTCCTAATACTAAGTTGGCCCTAGATGCGGGTCTTGAGCTTGGGAAAGGAAAGGGCATCTGGGTTGATGAATACATGAGAACTATAGACCCAGATATTTTCGCTATCGGAGACTGTGCGGGCAAGAGGGACTTTTTTACCCGGAAGGACGCCCCTGTCCTGCTTGCTTCCATCGCCACCGCAGAAGCCCGAATTGCTGGAGCGAATCTATATAAATTGAAGGTGTTGCGCGAGAGCAAGGGGACTATTGGGATCTTCTCCACTTATGTTGGCGGGCTCGTGTTGGGTTCTGCCGGATTGACGGAGAACACGGCAAAGCGAGAGGGATTTGATGTAGTATCAGGTAAGGCCGAGGCCGTGGACAAACATCCTTCCGTACTGCCTGGAGCGCATAAGGTGTTGGTTAAGCTGGTCTTCTCAAAGGAGGGTCAAGCTTTGCTGGGGGGACAAGTGGCTGGAGGGATGTCCTGCGGGGAGTTAATTAACGCGATCGGAATCGCGATACAAAGGAGATTCACTATAACAGAACTGGAAACTTTTCAGATGGCCACCCATCCCTATCTCACGCCTCCTCCCACCATGTATCCCTTGGTTTTAGCAGCGCAGAATGCGGCAAGAAGTCGATAGGGTATCGTGTATCCTATATCTTTCCTTCAAGCCAGCCGATTCTAACGTTATCTCTTTGGTCAAACTTCGGGACATAGGGTTTGATATCCAAGAGGGGGGTGCCATCGAGCATGTCGACGCCCCTTACCTTTAAGACATTTCTTTTGCGCTCCAACAACTCGACGATGGTGAGCCCAATTGGGTTTGGCCTGTTTGGGGATCTCGTGGCAAAAAGCCCGCGTGGAGTGTCGTCTAGGTAAGGTTTTACCAAAAGCCCCTGCGACTCCAAGTAATGCTCCTTTTTTACCGAGCGCTTTACGGACTTGTGGAACTCGTACAAAATTATGAGGTGGGAGAACCCTTCAATGTCCTTCAGCCCCTCCTCGTACTCCTTGGAAACTTCAATCTCATCCACATCTTTCGATTTGCACGATTGGTATGGCACGTCCCCGTCCTTTTTGTATGGGGTGTAGATTATCCATATCGGTTTCAATTTTGTCATTTTATCCAAGCCCCACCAAGTATAAACTAAACACAATTCCCAAATAAATATGAAACGAGGATAAACATGAGAAATCTTAAGGCAAAGGTGTTTAACAGGAAAGCTTCTGATCCGAGAAATAAACCTGATCAGATATTAGAAGCCTTAGAATTGCGGCAAGGACAAAATGTTGCGGATGTTGGGGCTGGAGGCGGCTATTTTTGCCTACGGTTCGCAGAAGCCGTTGGAAGAAAAGGGAGGGCGTACGCGGTCGATACAAATCCAAGATTTCTGAAATTTATCAAGAACAGTGCTAAGGAACAGGGGCTCAATAATGTTGAAACAATCCTTGTTGCTGGAGAAGACTTGGCTTTGCCCGAAAGAAGTTTAGATTTAGTCTTTATGCGCAATGTGTGCCACCATTTAACAAATCGAGTGGAATATTTTAAAAAATTGAGACGCTTCTTAAAACCAAAAGGAAGAGTTGCCATCGTAGAGTACAAGCGTGCCAAACCTTTCACCTTCCACGGGATGTTTGGACATTATGTTCCTCGAGAAACTATTATAGAAGAGATGAAAGAGGCCGGGTATCGAGTGAAGCAAGAGTTTGATTTCCTGCCAGAGCAATCTTTCACTATCTTCTCAAAATAAAAATATCTGGTGAGAGCTAAGCCCTTGTTCCCTTGACCACGTACAGGGCTGCCAGATGCTTATCGCGAGTGTCGAAAATCTCTTGACCTCGTATCCCCAGAAAATATTCGCCAGCGGCGGTAAAGGATCTAGAGATGTGTTGCTCTATCTCCTTTGGGTTGGTGCACTTTATTTTCCTGAAATATGAGTCCGGTTTACCTATATGAGACTTGAAGTACTCCGATTCAGGATTTAACATCATAGCAACAAATTTGCCCCCCGGCTCCAGGACTCTAGCCACCTCGTCCACGGCTTTTTTGTAGTTGTCCAAGAATTCCAAGGTCGTCACCGTGAAGGCACCGTCAAAAGTCCCGTTGAGAAAATTAAGATGTTCCGCATTCCCGAGCACGAATCTTTTATCGCTCTTCCTTCTCGCTTCTTCTAATGCCTCCTTCGAGTTGTCGAGGCCAACGATGTTCAGCTCGGATAGTATTTCTTCAAAACAGCCAATTCCGCATCCGATATCGAGGATCTTTTTTCGCCCCTTCAACTCGCCCTTTAGGTACTCGGCTTCTTTAGCTAGAATTTTCTTGCCGAAGTCGCTGCTGTAAAATCGCACAAATTTTTCTACATCGCCTGCCGTCATCATTCCACTCCCGCCGCTTCACCCTCACCAACGATAATTATATTTGTGCAATCGCAAATAAAGCAGTTTGTAATGGGTGGAACGGATGGAAGAACGAGCGAAAGAAATGCAGGAGCAGGAGAGACGCATCAAAATACGGATGGCCAAAATCAAGCATAAACTGGCAATCTTGAGTGGGAAGGGTGGAGTCGGCAAGAGCACCATTGCCGCTAACCTAGCTATCGCACTGGCACGAAAGGGCTACAAGGTAGGAGTTTTGGACGTTGATATCCACGGCCCGAGCATTCCCAAAATACTTGGCATAAGGGGTCGGGAGCTAGCTACTGGACCACCGGGAATTTTTCCGGCAAAAGGTCCACTCGACATAAGAGTTGTCTCCATGGATTTCTTACTCCCGGACGATGAGACCCCGGTCATCTGGCGCGGCCCCATGAAGATGGGCGCAATCAGGCAGTTTTTAGCTGACGTGGCTTGGGGTAATTTAGATTTTTTGCTTATAGATTTGCCTCCGGGTACCGGAGACGAGCCCCTTAGTATTATGCAGTTAATATCCGATATCGATGGCATCTTGATGATAACTGCTCCTTCTGAAGTTTCCCAAATAGTCGTCAAGCGAGCCATCGGGTTTACGAGGGAATTACGTGTGCCATTAGTGGGAGTAATCGAAAATATGAGCGGGTTCGTCTGTCCAAAATGTGGTGCGGAATTTGACATTTTGGGGATCGGCGGTGGGCAGAAGATATCGGAGGAACTCGGCGTACCATTTTTAGGGAAGATTCCAATTGATCAGAGGATATGTGAGGACTCGGACAGAGGAACGCCTTTCATCATCGAGCATGCCGAAACTCCGGCGGCCAAAGCCTTCATGCAGGTGGTTGACAAAGTGGAGGGGTATTTGAAACAGCGGGGGACGCAAGCTTGATTGTTGACGAGTTATTGAATCTGGTCGGAGAGCGGAGAAGGCGGTTAGAAGACTTGACGCTCTCGAGAGTATGCGTGAGCCTCTGCTATACCGCAGTGATGCTCGATAACAGTTACGTCGGTCTCTGTCACACGCCGATCGAGGACATTGGGCATTCCCACTGGGGTCGCAGGCGGGACTTTCACGGCTTCAAGGCTTTAGAGATCGCTCGGTTGGCGAACTCGTTCGACATGATCGAGAGGACCGTTGGCATCGCGACGTTGAATGCCCTCTCACAACACCTGATGGACTCCGAAGGTTACGAGCGGCAGTTTGGAATGGACGCCTTTGATGCGATGGATGTGAGGAGGGAAGACAGCGTCGCAGTGGTTGGGTACATAAGGCCCCTAGTCGGGAAGCTGAGGGAGAATGCCCGGGAGGTTCACGTTTTTGAACGCAACCCCTGGTTGAGAGGGGATGCCCTGCCAGATACCTTTGTCGACTCGATATTACCAAAAGCGGATGTCGTGGTTATAAGCGGGTCGAGCTTGATCAACGGAACCATCGATAGATTGCTCGAGCTATCGAAAAACGCGAAGTTTGTGGCACTCGCGGGCCCCACCGCGAGCACGCTTCCCGAGCCGTTTTTCGAGCGAGGTGTTAAAGTGATGGCCGGGATTCGCGCGAAGGGCCCAGCTGTGTTAAACGCGGTGGCGGAAGCAAAACCGTTCGTTGCATTCAAGGAGCTCGTGGAAAAGTACATCATGAAAAAAGATTAGAGGTACTATAACACGAAAACCGCTGCGCAGAGGACCGTTGACCACATCCCCTCCTTAACTAAGGCGGTCTGAGTTATGTTCGTGGTCTTCACGATTTTTTTAGAAATCTTCCATATCTTTTTTCTTTCGTCCCAGCTTTTGTTCGGGTCGAAAGGTAAACCCAACGCGCTCGCGAGCATGGAGGCTGCCACGTCTTCCGCGTAATCGCCAGCCTCTTCCGCCGTTTGC
The DNA here is from genome assembly GCF_049969415.1 of Hadarchaeum sp. (SeqCode). Taxonomy (NCBI): domain Archaea; kingdom Methanobacteriati; phylum Hadarchaeota (SeqCode); class Hadarchaeia (SeqCode); order Hadarchaeales (SeqCode); family Hadarchaeaceae (SeqCode); genus Hadarchaeum (SeqCode); species Hadarchaeum sp. (SeqCode). The sequence goes on along the minus strand of NZ_JBMFOX010000033.1, from coordinate 250 downwards.
CCGTAGGCATCGTGCTCGCTGATGTACCCGCAAGTGTTCTCATCCGCTGGGAGGGCACAACCTATGCTCGCGGATATCAGCCTCCTCCGCTCGTCGCTGTTGCATCTCGCGAAAACACCGAAAACGATTTGTCCATCGTGCAGGTGTTTCAGACCCTCTTCCCGCAGTATCAATTTGCATTTGGGGGGATTATGCTTGAGACAGACACTAAGTTGAACTTCGCTATCCCCGCATTTTCTAAGGCCTGTTC
>NZ_JBMFOX010000032.1:0-11297 GCF_049969415.1 Hadarchaeum sp. (SeqCode) | reverse complement strand
TAGCAGATCGGCAGAAAGTTCATTCGGGTGAAGTGGGCTAGAAGTTCGCTGTCGACCTTGTCCGTCTTCACGTCCTCCGCCCTCTGCTTCAGCTTGATCGGATTTGCCAGCAGTGGTTCATGGCCGAGCTCCTCGATATAGTCTATCCACGGCCAGCAGAATCCCACCGACTCCAGTGCCACCTTGGTGCCTTTTGGCACACCCTCCAGGAACTTCTGGAGTTCATCCTTGCTCGTCGGAAACCTTGACTGTTTCACGATTTTCCCTTCCATCGTCATCACAGTCCCATGCGTTTTGTTCAGGTGCATGTCAAGACCTACTACCACTTGGGGCATGTTTTTCCACCTCCGAACATTTTTGGCTTGTCGGAGGTATTCAGGCTAGCCTTGCATACCAGCTTAACACCCGATTTTCCCTAAAAGCTCTACAATCCGATCACGGGAGTCAGACGCATGGCTGAACCCCTCCGCGGCAAAATAGACTTTGATCAACCCGGTAAGGTCAGAGGAAACTGGCTCCACGAATCAACCACTGGCCCCACAGTGGAGTGGGAAAAGCACTTGGCGTTCGTCTACGATCCCTATGATCCAAGCCAGATAAGGGTCTCGGTTGGAGACATTGCGCGTGCTATCTTTTAATTTCTAGACTTTAGCCCAACAAACAATAGAAACCTCAGAGGAGGTGAAGATGAGATCGTGGTGCATACGAAAGCACTACCAAGGGAGCGGTGAGAAGATAGCCGCGCATCTCCGAATTCCACGGAGCACGGCTTACTATTGGATTGAAAAGTACTAGGATTGCAGCAGAGAAGAAATGGCAAACAAACCAAACAAGTTGATGATGGTGATAGACGACCGTACAAGGAAGTTCGTGCTCGAGCTGAGGGAGAAGCACGATTGGGGTCCGTGCAGGATCGAGCGCTACATAAGAGAATTCGGACCCAGAGGAGTACCACCGCTAAGCCACAATTTGGTCTACCGCATCCTCGTCGAGGAAGGGGTTAACCAGCCGATAGACTTCATCGGAAAAACATGGGGGAAACGCAGGTTCGAAAGAATGCACTCAAACAGCCTCTAGCAGGCGGATTTCAAGCTCACGGAGGACGATCGATGAATGCTCACTCTCCTCGATGATCGACGAGATTTGTTCCGGGAGCCAGAATAGAGCACGACGCCACGACAGAGTTCGCTTTGAGGCTGTTCGGGAAGTGCGGGAAGAGGTACGGATTTCCCGAGCAGGTGCTGACCGACCAAAGGACACAATTCTACTGTGCTGATGAGGGCAAGGAACGCGGCGAGAGCGAGTTCACCCAGATGTTGAGGGAACTTGGGATCCAGTACATCTTGGCCAGCAAGCGCAGGCCAACGACCATGGGCAAGGTCGAGAGGTTTCATCGAACCTACGGGGAGGAAGCCTGGAGGTACAGGACGCTTGGAGCGTTTTTCCAGTACTACAACTACGAGAGGCCCCATCAGGCCTTGAGCTATCAATTCCCGGCGGAGGTGTATTTCAGGGATCCTTCAAAATGAGTGCAACTAATTAGGGATAATACAGTCCTGTAGAGTTAAGGACCCAACGTTTTGAGGTAAGTGGCACCTTTTTCACAATCCGAGTTTTTTGAACACATAGTACTTGAGTGGGTCAATGCCAAAGGTGAACAACATCGAGAATCCCAGAGCAAAGAGAACCTGATATAGGGGAATCGGCTGGATAATTATGCCGTAAACACCCAGTAGCGCAAAACCCATTACAGCCGCAACAGAGGAGATGAGTAACCCTTTGCTCGGAAGTGAGGACCAGAAATATCTCCTTTCCCTGACGATAATTACTCTAAATTGACTCGTGAATATCAGCGTCAGCGTCACTAAAGTGCGTAATTCATTCCATCCAAGACGGAAGTAGCTTATGGCGATCAGAATTACGAAAACACCCTCAGCAACGAGCAGCACTCCTATTACAAGCGAAGCCAATGTAATGTTCTTCACATTCCACTTGTTTGGGTTTTCGGTGTACTCCACATTGTCGGTTGCCAAAGACATTGTCGCGAAATCATTTGCGAATACTAGGAGAGACATACCCAGAAGCGTTATCACCACGTCGTGGAACCAGAAAAAGCCCAAGGTAAGCAGACCGATAAATTGGATCGTCTTAGTGACTTTGTTTATCACCCAAGTTAGCATTCGCTGGTATATCCGTCTGCTCGTCTTTATCGCGTCGACTATCGCTTTTGTGCCCGGTTCAGTTAAGACCACGCTAGCGGATGCTTTTGCCACATCAGTTGAGTTGTTCACGGCTATCCCCATCTCCGCCTGCTTCAAAGCTGGCGCGTCGTTTACACCGTCACCGGTCATCCCCACCATGTGTCCTCCGGACTGCAGAAGTTTCACTATTTTATACTTCTCTTCAGGATACACTTCAGCGAAACCGTCGCATTCTTCGGCGACTTTTGCCTGTTCAGCCTCGCTCAGGTCCTTGATATCAGCCATTCGAATAATTCTGTCACCTATCGATACTTCTCGGGCTATTTCCTTAGCTATGGCGATATTGTCGCCGGTGAGCATCATGGGTTTTATCCCAAGTTTCCGCGCCTCTTCTATCATCTCTTTTGAATCCGGCCTAACCGGGTCGGCCAGCGATAGCAATCCCATAAGTCGAAGGTTCTCCAAACCGCCGTCTTCAGACCTAGCCACGGCCAATACCCTGTATCCTTTTCGAGATAGTTCTTCCACCATTTTCTCCGCATTTTCCCGGACCTCTTTATCAATCTTTTCTGTCATGGAGATCACAATCTGTGGTGCGCCCTTGACGACCCAGAAGCGCTTCCCCTCGGCCTCGACAATCGCTTCTGATCTCTTGGTTATTGGGTCAAACGGTGTGAACGAATGCCGTTTATATGTGTTAAGATTGACACCCACGGTTTTGCCGTATCCAATAACTGCGAGATCTATTGGATCTCCATTTTCCTCAACAGAAGCCAAACTTGCCATCGCGGCTACATCTTCTTTTTTGTAGCCAGAAAATGCTATGCAGTCGACCACGGATATTCTGTTTTGCGTTATCGTGCCCGTTTTGTCGAGGCAAAGGACATCTATCGAGGCAGCATCCTCAATCGAACCTAGTCCAGTCACCAGCACGTTTCTCCTAGCGAGTTCCATAGCCCCAGCGGCTTGGAGTACGGTGAGTACAGCGGGCAAGGCGATGGGAATCGCCCCCATGAGGAAAGTCACGGCAAAAATCGGTATCAATAAGATGTTCAAGTTCATGAACACGGCATACGATGAAACTAAGATCAACGCAACCACGCCGAGGCACATCAAATATTTGACTATGGCGAAGATTATTTCCTCTTGATGAGACTTTGGCCTAGCAGTTTCGACTAGTTCAGCCGTCCGGCCAAAGTACGTGTTCGCTCCCGTATTAACCACGATGCACTTGGCTTTTCCCCGCCGCACAATGGAACTAGAATAGATGATGTCAGACCGGTGTAAATCTACCGGTAACGATTCCCCGGTCAAAGCCGATTGGTCGACCGAAACTTCGCCGCTCAAGATCTTGGCATCAGCCGGCACAATATCGCCCAGCTCAACGAAGACGATGTCTCCTGGCACGAGCTCCTTAGCATCTTTTGTGCACCATTTACCATCCCGCAATACTTTTGCCTTGATCGCCAGCTTTTTCTTTAGGAGTTCCAATGCTCTCCGCGAACGAGACGCGTGCAGGTAACCTATGATGGCATTTATCGTGAGCAAAATGAAAATTATCGCCGCTTCAAGATAATGGCCTAAGACGAACGAAAGAAGCATCGCCAGCTCCAACAACCATGGCATGGGGGCCCAGTAACGCGATAAGAACTCAAGGAGCGGGCTCTTCTTTTTCTCCGCCACCTCGTTATATCCAAACACTCCGATTCGATTCATAGCCTCAGATTCCGCGAGACCGTTCTCAGTCGAGTCCAGCAGTCTGATGGTTTCTTCAGGCGATAGTTTCCTATACTCTGAAGTTGTTTTGATTTCCAAGGCGACACCCCCTTTTAGCCAACCTAACATCCTTCATTAAACTTAAATTTGTGGTATACGACCGGCAAAAAAATCTCGATATCAATTGGTGTTGACGGACGCGAAATTGTCGATTAAATCTCGTGGTCATAAGATGAGGTGCAAAATCAAAACAATTAAAAACGTTTATTGTCCACATATCAAACATAAATTTGTTTTGTGATTTCCATGAATCTGGCAGTCGAAGTTAGGGGCCTTGTCAAGATCTATGACCACCGGGTCGTGGCCTTGGACGGTGTCGATTTGCAGGTTGAGGAGGGCAAGATTTTTGCCCTGTTAGGCCCCAACGGCGCGGGCAAGACTACCCTGATGAGGATATTGACCACCCAAATAAAGCCAACCTCAGGCGAAGCCCGTGTTTTTGGGCTAGATGTTTCGCGCGCTGGTGCCGAGGTCAGGAAACTTATAAGCTACATTCCCCAAGAGATGAGCGTCTGGACTGACATAAGCGGCTACGAAAACCTCCTCATCTACGCCAAGATCTACGGCATCCCGCCCCACGAAAGGAAAGCGGTCATTGAGGATGCCTTGGAAAAGATGGGTTTGCGCGAAGTCGCAAACGACCTCGTCAAGAATTATTCCGGCGGGATGCTCAGGAGACTTGAAATCGCTTGCACTATTTTGGTCAAACCCAAGATCTTGTTCCTAGACGAGCCAACCATCGGTCTGGATCCCTCTGCCAGAAAGGTTGTCTGGGAAGAACTCTCCTCCATCAGGAGAGAGTACGGGACGACGATCTTCTTCAACACGCATTACATGGACGAAGCCGACCTTTACTCGGATGAAATAGCCATAATAAACCAGGGGAAAATCATGAAGCAGGGCACCGCTGAAGAGCTTAGGCGTTCAGTTGGTGGGGAAGTCGTCCAGTTAGAGATAAAAGGCGAAAAAATCAGCGGGGAATGCTTGGACAAACTCAGGGCGCAGAGCCCGACAAACGATGTGACCGAAAGCGATTCTAAAATTAGCCTCGTGGTCGAGGACGCCGAAAGAGCCCTGCCAGATATCATGGAAATCTTGAGGGCGGGAGGTGTCTCTGTCGAGAAAATCTCCGTAACCAAACCGAGCTTGGACGATGTCTTTCTGAAGTACGCTGGAACTAGACTTGAGTCGCGTGAAAGGATCAGCGATGTGAAACATGTAAGGCGCATGATTGGAAAGGGGTAGGCATGATGGATTCGCTGAGGAACATGCTCGCCATGATAGAGTTGGAGCTCAGAAGACTCAGGCACGATAGGACGGAGCTTTACACCAGGGCGGTTCAGCCCATATTGTGGATTGTCGTCTTCGGCCCTGTCATGGCCGCCGTGAAGGCGATACCAACGGGGGGCATGTCCTATATAGCCTACATCACCCCGGGCGTTCTTATCCAGTCGACAGTTTTTGTCAGCATATTTTACGGTCTGACCATAGTCTGGGAGAGAGATTCCGGCATCCTGAAGAAGCTCCTCGTCACGCCCGCTCCCAGATATGCCACCGTCATAGGCAGATCGATGGCCGCGGGCGTCAGGGCCGTGTTCCAAATACTGATAATTATCCCGGTAGCCTTGCTCATGGGGGTCAGATTCGTACCCAACGCTTTTTATTTTACCTTGGCTTTCCTGATAATATTCTTCGCCTCGGGAGGTTTTGCTGCGGTGTCCCTCTTCGTCGCCTCTTTTATGAAAACTAGAGAGAGATTCATGGGATTGGGTCAAGCAATCACTTTCCCACTCTTCTTCATGAGCAATGCGTTGTATCCGATCAGCATGATGCCCCCTATCCTGCGAGAAATTTCGCTGTTTAACCCCATGAGCTACTTGGTGGACGCCGTGAGGGGGCTGACGATAAGCGGAGACTTGTCTGGCCTTGGATTTGATCTGCTCGTGATAGCGCTTTTCGATGTGACGATGTTCGTCATAGCCTCGATGAATTTTAGGCGGATCATCGAGTAAGCGGTGCTAAAAATTAAGTCGCCTTGCGTAAATTTAGCAAGTTCAGTGACCTAATTCCTCACGCTGCGCGCGGTAAAACTTCACGTGAACGAGATCACCTCTTGCTTTGTGGGGCAAGTAAACCTTGAAAATCTGGATTAATTTTCCCGTATTTCGATTTCACCACGCGGCCCATTCGACGCCAATTTTGCGCTATCCTTGGCCACATCGGTCCTCCAACCACATATTTTATCACATAATCTCTCATCGCCTCCTGACGGGCGATCAACCTCTTGTGCCAGTCTATACGGATAACCCCTGCCCGTCGCAAATGGTTGAGCCCCTGCACTAAACGTTCTGGTTCGAGGGGATAGCTCGTGCCTGTTTTCAGATCTTCCAGCAGAGAATCGATGCTCATCTCACTTTCCGGGCGAAGGGCGATGACGGCGACCATATCTTGGATTAAAACCGCAGTCCTACCCATGTATGGGATGGTCTCGGCCGGGGCTGAAACCTGCTCCAGAAGAGCGGAGTATCTCCCGTAGAACCACCTTTTCACTATCTCGACCAGAGCCAAGTAGGAGACCACAAACCCTGCCAAAAAGGCGTAGAACAGTGGCGGGGGCTCCACAAATCCGAACAGTTTTCCCACTGGGGTCAGGGGCACCAACAGTGCGACCCCTAAGACGCTGACGCTACTCACGAGTAAGGCCTTACTTGGCCTGCTCTTGAAGGGTGGCATCCGCGTTCTTATGACGAATATCACCAAGGTTTGCGTGAACAGGGACTCTATGAACCAGGCAGTTTGAAACACTGGCTCGATCGCACTGAAGACCAGTATCATCAGAAAGAAAGTCAGGAAGTCGAAAACGGAGCTTATGGGCCCCATGATGAGCATGAATCTTCTTATGAATGCAACATTCATCTTCTTGGGCTTTTCTATGTACTCCGGGTCAACGTTGTCGGTGGGTATTGTGAACTCCGACAGGTCATAGAGCAAGTTGTTGAGGAGTATCTGTGTCGGAAGCATTGGCAGGAAAGGCAGGAACAGGGAAGCACCCGCTGCACTGAACATGTTGCCGAAGTTAGAACTCGTTCCCATCATTATGTACTTCATGGCGTTTCCGAAGGCCTTCCTCCCCTCAATGACCCCGTCGTTCAGAACTTTGAGATCAGACTGCAGGAGGATTATGTCTGCTGACTCCTTCGCAACATCCACCGCGTTGTCCACTGATATGCCAACGTCGGATGTCTTCAAAGGTGGTGCGTCGTTTATACCGTCCCCCATGTACCCAACGACATGGCCGTTTTTCTTCAGCGCGAGGATTATCCTGTCCTTCTGAACAGGAGTAACTCTAGCGAAGACGTTGGCCTCCTCTACGACCCTAGCCAAAGCGTCATCCTGCATCTGGTCGATTTCGTTCCCCAAAACGATTCCCCTGATTTCGAAGTTCAGATATTCGCACACCTTTCTGGTGACTATCTCGTTGTCACCGGTGATGATCTTCAGATCCACCCCGTGTTTTCTCAACAATTGGATCGATTCTCTGGCAGTTTCCTTTGGCGGGTCGATGAAAGCCACGAATCCAAGGAAAACCATCCCGGCTTCATCGTTCACCGAGTATACCTGTTTCTCTCCGACCATCTTGTAAGAAACCCCTAGGGTCCTGAACCCCTCGGAGCTGAGGTCATAATATTTCTGCTCTATCCTGTCGCGTAAGGCCCTGGTCAGCTCAACCATTCTCCCGCCAAACTCACAGCTGGAGCATGTCGTCAGAATTTCTGGGCTCCCCTTGGATATCAGGATACGTTGACCTTCGCGCTCTACAACGACAGATATCCGCCTTCTCGAGAAGTCGAATGGGATCTCATCTATCTTCTGATATCCTTTCACATCAATCTCTTCGTGCTTCAGTATTGCCTCATCGAGCGGACTCTTCAGTCCGGTCTGGTGGTAGCTGTTGAGGAATGAATAAAGGAGCACCTTGTCGTTGTCCTTACCTTCCAAGTCCACATGCAGCACGAGCTTTATCCTGTTCTCCGTTAGCGTGCCGGTCTTGTCTGTGCACAGGACATCCATGCTTCCGAGGTTCTGAATGGACGACAGGCGCTTCACGATTACGCCCTTCCTTGACATTGATATCGCGCCCTTTGAGAGGGTCAACGTGATTATCATGGGAAGAAGTTCAGGGGTCAGGCCGACTGCTAGGGCTACGGAGAACAACAGGGATTCCAGCACGTTGCGTTTGTAAAGGGCGTTAATCAGGAAAACGAAAAGGACAAGCAGGAAGGTGACCTCCACTATCAGAAATCCGAACCTCCTAAGTCCCCTCTCGAATTCCGTCTCGGGCGGCCTTTCGGCAAGCCTTCTCGCGATCTTTCCATATTCGGTGGAATTCCCAGTATTGACGACAACTGCAGTTGCCGCGCCGCTGACAACAGATGTCCCCAGAAAGAGGTAGTTGTTCCACTCGGTAATGGGTGCCCCCTCAGTTGTAGGAGGATTTGGTGTTTTTTCGACTGGTAGCGATTCCCCGGTGAGTACCGACTGATTTACGAAGAGGTCTTTCGCGGTTATGATCCTTGCGTCCGCGGGGACGATGTCACCAGCCGATAGGTAGATTATATCACCAGGGACGATCTCTCGGAGGTCCACCTCCTTCTTTACGCCATCCCTGAGCACAGTCGCTGTGGTAGTTACCTTCTTCTTGAGCATCTCAGAAGCTTTATCGGCTCGAGACTCCTGATAAAAAAGGAGAAGGGTGCTCAGGAGCACTATCACGAATATTATGATGGCGTTGGTCAGCTCTCCAAGAAAGCCGGAGATCAAACCGGCGATCAGCAGTATGATCACCAGCGGGCTCCTGAAATGAGATAGGAATTCGGCGAGGGCAGTCCTTTTCTTCCTGACGAGTTCGTTGTATCCGTATATTTTAAGGCGCTTTTTCGCCTCTTTGGATGTGAGCCCTGACTGAGAGGTTTTCAATCGAGCGAGCGCCTCATCTATTGACATAAATAAGATTTTTTCCGGGTTCTTAGACCCTGAGTTCTCCTTCTTGACAGCATTGATTGTTTTATCATTCATGGCCTCGACCACAAATAAGCGCTGACGTTTGGTGGATTTAGGGCTTGTGAGCATCAGTTTGGTGATGGAAGGATATATACGCCTAACCGGCCCGGCGTTGATCCCAATCAGAGATAATTGGAAATTTGATGACCGATAAGGATACCTCTTTAGCTTCGTTAAACTCATGATGGAGTCATCTTTTGGAATCAGAGTTTATGTACATCTGGGAGCGGGAGCGTCTGTGAACCGGTCATCCCAAGGTCCCTTATCTGGATCACAACTTGGAGTACCCACCCACCATCGGCCTGATCGTCTGGGCCGCGAGTTCCTTCGGAAGTGAAGTCGCCTACCACGCCGTGACCACTGTCCTCATGTACCCTTCGCGCTGATGACGGTCATTTCGCTCTACCTCACCTGCAAGGCCAAGAAGATAGACACCAACCGGATCCTCTTGTTTTGCGTCCTCACCCTCTCGATGATATGGTTCGTCTACTACAATTGGGTCATCGTCGCCGTAGGATTCATGACTGCCGCGATTTATTTCTGGCTCAGAAAACGCGCAAAGCTTTCTAGCGTATTTCTCGGCCTGGGGGCGGCGGCCAAACTCATACCCTTGGTCCTCCTTCCGGTGTTCATGCAGCAGGGGAGGGGAGGGGCCAGGCGCTTTCAGATAGCGGGCATAACTCTAGGGGTTTTCTGGCCTTCAATCTCCCATTCATGGTCTGCAATTTCAACGGCTGGCTGTGGAGCTATTCCCATACCTCCGTGAGGGTTAATGAGAACTCTTTCTGGCTATACTTGTTTGGCTCCTACGAGACATTCTACTCTCGCGTGGGCCCTGCTCTTCTTATCATTTACCGCCCTAGTTTTGACAAGAAAAACTGACTTTCTTAGAAAGTCCTGGGCGATGATGGCCGCCCTCCTAGCAAGCACCTATATGTTCCCTCCTCAGTTCAGCCTCTTCCTCCTGCCCCTCCTAGTGCTGGTGCCGGTGATGTCCCTGCCTTCTTTTACACTTTGAACTAGCGAACGTTTTCATCATAATTTTCTGGTTTAACCAGTATGGGTTGTATCCCAGCGGCCCCATAGATCCCGCGAGTCCCGTCCAGTGGATAGCCACGTTCAGACAGCTTTTGCTGATGCTCTTACTCATAAAATTCCTCCTTCCAAAGCTCTTGAGGGGAAGGGGCCGGTAGTACTCAAATTTGACCTAGAGGAACGGCACCAGCAGCATCCGCAGCCCGACGAAAATTATCACAGCTCCTAGGATTTTTCTCAGTGCGCCCGCCCGCACGCGCCCGGAGAGGTAAGGGCAGATCTGTCCACCCAACACGCAACCAATGGTGAGCGGGATGGCGTAGCCAAGGAGCACATTTACCAAGAACCGGTGGGGGAGGACCGCCGCAACGGTTGTGATGGCCATCCCGAACATGGCTCTCCCGGCTGAAAGGTGTATGGACATCCCAAGCAGAAGTATCATCACTGCCTCATCGATTATCCCGCCCCCGACGCCAAAAATCGCGGAAACCAACCCGCTCATAAAGCCCCCTGACATGCAGTACACGACCATCCGTGAGGTCAGGGAAATTTATGCTCCGGGGGAACTTTGCTGCGGGAATTCCTTTTCGCGGCGATGTAAACCGCGATGAAAAGGAGGAGCCCTCCAAACATCCTGCAAGCCATCTTGATGCTATCAGCGTGGTGAGGTACGCCCCACCACCGCGCCGGGGACATCGAGGGTATCCAGCAAAAGCCCAACCCTGTAGTTGATTTTGCCTCTCACAGCGTAGGTAAGGGTCGCTGATATCGTCGTGAACATCACGGCGAAGAGGCTCACTCCCACGGCTTGTTGTGTTGTCAGACTGAAGAGGAGGACGAGCGCCGGAACGATGAGGACCCCTCCCACCAGCCCCACCATCGAGAAAACCGTAGCGATGAGCAGGCTAAGGAGAATCAACTCTATCATTTGCCTGCCTCGGTCCTAAGTAGCTCTAGTTCCATGCCGAGTTCTAGAATCGCCTAGGCCAGATCAGGCACTCGAAGCTCTTTATCAGCTCACCGCGCCGGAGGAAGTGCTCTGAGTCCTGGCGGTAGGCCCTGATGTTCCGGAGCATCTTCTCCCCTCCCTCGCTCGAGGGTTTCACGGGGGCAGGGCCTCATCCAGCTTATTTGACCATTTCCCTGTCTCCAGCAGTCCCGCAAGTGTTTTCGACTCTTCGTTTCCACCGGGCGTCTTCTATGGAAGTGCACCCGGTGCACCTT
>NZ_JBMFOX010000031.1:0-11488 GCF_049969415.1 Hadarchaeum sp. (SeqCode) | reverse complement strand
AAGAATTGGCTCGATGAGCCAAACCGGAGCTTGCGCAGGAGATTTCGCGTTTTTTGTGCAACAATGCACATGGTGGCGAGATTTTTTTCGGAATAGCTTAAGTAGTTACCTTACAAAAATTGTGTTATGAGTTTACCGATTGGCATCATTTTTGGGCTCCTTGCCATGTTTGGTTGGGGGTTTGCAGATTTTTTGGTGGTAAAAGTCGTCAGGAGCATCAGCGTGTTCAGGGCGTTTATGTGGGGGGAATTAATCAGTTTATTGTTTTATTTTCTATTTTCCGTGTTTTTCTTTGAATTGCCACCAATTTCAGTGTTCACGCTGGTGGCAATTTTGGTCTGCAGTTTTCTTCACATCACCGCATACTTGGCCCTCTACAAGAGCCTACAGGCGGGGAAGGTGTCCGTGGTGACGCCGGTTTCGGCGTCTTAGGTGGTTCTCACCGTGATTCTATGCCTGATCTTTTTAAACGAAGGCTTGACCGGGACCCAACTGGCCGGAGTGGCCCTTGTGATTTGCGCCGTGGTATTGGTATCCTTCAAATGGCGTGACCTGCGGGGCTTGCGGTTGAAGAGCCTAGCCGCGGGGGTCGATTATGCGCTCTTCGCGCTATTTGCCTTTGGCGTTCAGTATGCCATTGTGGATTATCTAGTTTCCGAACTAGGCTGGTTTCTGCCGATTTTCTTCATCAAATCATTTTCACTTCCCCTCCTTCTGTTTTACTCCCGGGCAGTGAGGCAGAAAATCTCCTTTCCGAAAAGCGCGGCACCGTTTGTGGTCACAATAGGCCTGTTAGAATTTCTAGCCTTCTTGGGTTATGGTTTAGGGGTGAACTCGGAATACACCGCCATCGTGGCGCCGATCACCGCCTTTTCACCGATTGTTACCATCGCTCTGGCCAAGATATTTTTCAAGGAGACCGTCGAGGCCAACCAAAAGATCGGTATTGTTTCATTTTTACTAGGCTTGGTTCTTCTTTCATTTTAGTGCTCCGCGGAACGCTCCCCTACACGTTTTTAATCCAAGCGCGGCATATCTCAAAAGGAGGTGTAAGAATTGTCCGAAGCCGGTAAGCGCATCAGGCTGGAGCGGATAATTGACCGCAAGACCAAGCGGACGGTGATTGTCCCGATGGATCACGGGCTGTCCATGGGCCCCATCTCTGGGTTGGAGAACATGGCAGCAATCGTGAACAAGGTGGCTGATGGTGGCGCCAACGCCGTGGTGCTGCACAAGGGGATCGTTCGTGCCGGTCATCGAGGTTACGGAAGGGACCTGGGCTTGATCATCCATCTTTCCGGCAGTACCTCGATCGGTCCGGATCCCAACTGCAAGGTGCCGGTCGCCACCGTGGAGGAGGCGATTGCACTGGGCGCCGATGGGGTCTCGGTCCATATCAACGTGGGCGCGCCTAACGAGCCGGAGCAGCTGCAGCACTTGGGCGAGGTGGCGGAGTCCTGCGAGGCTTGGGGTATGCCTCTATTCGCGATGATGTACCCGCGCGGCCCCAAGGTCAAGGATCAGCATGACCCGGTATTGGTTGCCCATGCGGCCCGGGTGGGTGCCGAGCTCGGTGCCGATATCGTGAAGACTGTTTACACCGGCGATGTCAAGTCCTTCAGCAAGGTGGTCAAGGGATGTCCGGTACCCGTCGTGATTGCCGGTGGCCCGAAGATGTCGACGGATTTGGACGTCTTAAAGCTGGCGGCGGAGGCGATGAGCGCCGGTGCCATCGGAGTTTCTATTGGTCGTAACATCTTCCAGCACAAGAACCCGACCGCGATGACCCGGGCATTAGCACGCATCGTTCATGAAGGGGCCACGGTTGAGCAAGCGATGCGTGAGCTTAAGCGGTGAACTTCTTGCGCAGACTTCTCTGGGTCAGGGCGGACTGGGATGAGGCGTGGGAGACCAAGAAGCCCTTCGTGCGGGCGGCCATAGATAACGGGGCCGATGCGGTCCTGATTAAAGCGGAAGAGGCCTCGGAGGTGCTTAAGCTGGGCACCATCCTGATGGCCGCCGAGAAACCTGCACCTGGAATCAGCATTGCTGTCCTTAAGTTGGAGAGGGGCGAGAGGGTTGAGGAGTTGCTGAAGCGCGCGAAAAACCTGCGTGACCAGCTGAAGGTTGCGGTTCAGGTCGAGGTCTCGAGCAAGGAAATGGAAAGAGCTGCCGCGGAGGTCGGGAAGTCCGTGGATTACCTGATTGTTGTTACTCCGGACTGGAAAATCATCCCTCTGGAAAACCTGATTGCCGAGCTGCAGCGCTCTGATGTCAAGGTTCTCGCCGGGGTGAAAGATGCCGCCGAGGCCAAGGTGGCAGTGGAGACGCTGGAGGTGGGCACGGCCGGTGTCCTCCTTGATGCGCGGGAGAGGGGACCCGAGGAGGTGAAAAAGGTCGGTGAGCTTTTCGAGTCGCTGGAGAGGGAAAAGCTGGAGTTGGTCCCGGCAAAAGTGAAGTCGGCGCGTCCGGTGGGAATGGGCGATCGAGCTTGCATCGACACCACCTCGCTTATGTCTTTGGGGGAAGGCATGTTGGTGGGTAGCCAGAGCAGCGGCATGTTTTTGGTGCATTCTGAGACCTTGGCCAGCGAGTTTGTGGCCCCGAGGCCCTTCCGGGTTAACGCCGGAGCTGTACATTCTTACGTCAGGGTACCGGGAGGTAAGACCAAGTACATGTCGGAGCTCAGTGCCGGGGACGAGGTCCTTCTGGTTAACTGCAAGGGCGAGACTAGGGTCGCCACGGTGGGCAGGGTTAAGATCGAGAGACGACCGCTGCTCTTGGTTGAGGTCGAGCACGGTGGTGAGATTTACAAGACGCTCCTCCAGAACGCGGAGACGATCAACCTCGTCGGCAAGGATGGCAACCCCATCTCCGTGACCAAGCTGAGGCCCGGAGACGAGGTCCTCATCCATGTGGAGAAGACAGGGAGGCACTTCGGCGTCAAGGTCGAGGAGACCGTGGTTGAGAAATAGCCTTGGTGTTGTCTTTGAATGAGCTTAAGCTCGGTGGGCTCGCTCTCAAGACTCCTGCGGTCTGCGGCGTGATACAGGGTAGAGATGTTCGTGAGATGAGCCGAGCCGTTTCACTGGCACTGAAAAAGGGGGCCGAGCTTGTGGAGCTTAGGATTGACAGCCTTCGGGACAGATGGGAATGGCAAAAGATACTTAAAATCAATTTGCCGTTAATTTTCACCAATCGGCCAAAAAGAGAGGGAGGCGCCTTTGCCGGCAGCGAGAAGGAACGCGTGAGGATAATCCTCGAGGCTATCGAAAATAAGGTCCCCTGCATCGACATTGAATTTTCCACCCCCAGAGATCTGCGTGATGAGGTCGTGAATGCCGCCAAGCGCGAGGGGGTTTCAGTGCTAATGTCCTGGCACGATTTTTCGAGAACACCAGCGACTAAGGTGCTCAAGACGATGGCTGAAAAAATGGTTAGTTCCGGGGGTGATTTGATCAAAGTGGTGACGCTGGCCCGTGAGCCTGCGGATGCGATTAGGATTTTGGATTTCTTGGTCGATATCCAGGATAAAATTTCCATTCCAGTCATCGCCTTTGCCATGGGTGAGGCGGGCAAGATAACCAGAATTGCTAGTCCACTGCTGGGATCGCCATTTACCTACGCCAGTGTCGGACGGCCGACGGCTCCGGGGCAGCTCGATGTTGCTGGGACCAAGCTGCTGCTGCAAAGACTGCTGCCGCGGGGAGGCGTGTAGATGGGTGAGTTGAAGGTCTTCATGCTGATCGGAGATCCCGTTGAGGGTTCCCTTTCCCCAGCGATGATGAACGCTGCCTTCAGGGCATTGAAGCTAAATTATATTTATGTGGCGGTCCGGGTTCCTCAAAAATTGCTTGAATCTGCCATCACCGGGGCTAGGAAGATTGGCATTGCGGGGCTCAATGTAACCATACCTCACAAAATTGCCGTGATGAAGTTCTTGGATGGGCTCGATGAGTCGGCATCACTAGCGGGGGCGGTCAACACGATAAAAAACAGCCGAGGAAAGTTGTTGGGCTTTAACACGGATGGTGAGGGCGCGCTGAGAAATCTTGAGGAAAGGATCGGACGGGTGAGGGGCAGAAAGGTGCTGCTTCTCGGCGCCGGAGGTGCCGCGCGGGCCATTGCCTTCTCCCTGCTCTGCGCCGGGGCCGAGTTGACCATTGCCAACCGGACGCTGGCGCGCGCCGAGGAGCTGGCAGCGCTAATCGAGAAGAAACTGGGGAAAAAGTTGAAAATCATCTCAATGGACCCCAACAAGCTTAAGAAGGCCATTGCCGACGCAGAGGTTCTGATAAATGCAACGTCGGTGGGCATGCGACCGAAGGTAAATGAAACCTTGGTGACGGCTGACATGATGCATAGGAATCTAATCGTTTATGATATCGTTTACAAGCCGTTGCGGACGCGTCTCCTGCGCGAGGCGGGGAAGGCCGGGGCCATGACCATCGACGGGTTGGGCATGCTGGTGCGGCAAGGTGCTTTGGCGCTTGAGATCTGGACGGGGAGGAGGGCACCCATCAAGGTTATGGAAGCTGCCGCCAGACGTGAAATTGGGGACGTGATCGGATGAGGATAGCGGTCATCGGCGTCGGCGAGATGGGGAGGCGGCTGGCAAAGTTCTGTAAGCGTCTGGGCGAGGTCGTGGTATCCGATGTCAACCGCTCGAAGGCCAGGAGGTTAGCGGCGGAATTGAGGGTTGAAGCAGCTCCCGGAAAAAAAGCCGTGGCGAGTGCGGATATCGTGTTCATCGCGGTCCCGATTTCAAAGACCCCAAAGGTTTTGCTGGGGGCGGCGGAGCAGGCCCAGAAAGGGGCGCTTTTGGTTGATGTGGCCTCGGTCAAACTTGAGGTGGTAAAAACGATGGAGAAAATAAAACAGGAAGTTGAGCTGGTGTCTATGCATCCCCTGTTCGGGCCCGGGGCCTCCCGCCTGAAAAACAAGGACGTGGTGGTCATTCCGGTCAGGCCGGGTGAAAAATATCAGAGGTTGAGGAGATTTCTGGAGAGGAGCGGCGCGCGCGTTATTGAGATGGATGCCGAATCCCACGACAGGACCATGGCTGTGGTTCAATGCCTTTCCCACTTTGTGTTGTTAGGCTATGTTCAGACCCTGCGGTCACTGGGAGGAAAGATTTCAGGGCGGATGCGGACGCCGATTTTTTCTGCACTCGTGGACTTGGCGAAGGCGGCCGCGGCGGGGAGACCGGAACTTTATCTGGAAATTCAGCAGCAGAACAAATATGCCGGGCCGGCGAGGTGTTCAGCGTTAGAGGCCTTTCATTCATTGGACGCCAACTTTACTAAGGGGGATTTAAAGGCATTGAAGGATATTGTCGCGGGGGCAGAGGCGTTGTTCGGGAGGAATGAGATTAAGCGCGCCTATGCGGAGTTGTACCGGCAATTTGAGGAGGGGAAGCAATGAAAGTGGGAGCGCTTGGTCCCCGCGGCACCTATTCGGAAATTGCCGCATGGACCCAGTTCAAGGGACGGGCCGAGGTGGTGCTCTACCCGACGATTTCGGATGTCGTTGAGGCAGTTGCACGACAGGAAGTAGATGCCGGCGTCATCCCTGTGGAGAGCATGAGGGAAGGATCGGTGGGTGAGTCGCTCGATGCGCTCACCTGGGCCGATGTTAGGATAAAGGGAGAAATTGTTCTACCGATAACGCATGCCCTGCTTGGGGTGAAGGGATCCAAGATCGGACAGATAACCCAGGTTCTTTCACACCCGCAGGCAATTGCCCAGTGCCGGGAATTCCTGAGAAAATATCTGCCCATGGCGGAGATAGTCGAGATGGGCAGCACGGCTAGGTCGGCGGAACAGGTGAGCAAGCTGGGACAGCCCCACATCGCCGCCATCGGCCCGCGGATGCTGGCCAGGATTTACGGCCTGCAGGTGCTGAGGGACAACATTCAAAGCGGCGAAAAGAACATCACCCGCTTCCTGCTTATCGCTAAGGAGGACGGTCCCAGAACTGGTAGGGACAAGACCTCCATCGTTTTTTACACGGCGGACGATCGACCCGGTATCCTCTACGAGATTCTGGGCGAGTTTGCGACGAGGAAGATAAATCTCACCAAGATAGAGTCGCGCCCCTCAAAGAAGGCGCTGGGCGACTACCTCTTCTTCATCGACTTGGAGGGACACCGGGAGGACAGAAAGGTTAAAGAGGCCCTGAAAGAGGTCGAGAAGAAGACCGCGATGCTGCGGGTGCTGGGCTCCTACCCGAGGAAGTTCTAGGTGGTGGCGTGACCGAGGATAAATTGGCGCTGATCACTAAGGCGCTGAGAATTAACCCCCAGAGGGTGGAGCGGAGGCTGGTGGCTTTCATCCGGAAGAAGGTTGCGGAAGCGGGGGCCGATGGCGTTGTCATTGGGCTCAGCGGCGGGATTGACTCTTCGGTCGCGGCAACCCTTTGCGCGAGGGCCCTTGGTCCTAAAAAGGTGCTGGGAATTTCACTTCCCGAGATCGGGGTTTCCGACCCCAGCGATGTAGCCGATGCCCGGCTGGTTGCCGAGAACCTTGGCATAGATTTCAAAGTTATCGATATTGCTCCGGCGGTGAAGGCGTTGCGCGGGCAGCTGGAGTTTAAACCCGAGGCTAGGCTGCCCGCCGCCAACATCCTGCCGAGAATCCGCATGGCCGTTCTTTACTACTATTCCAATCTATTGAACCGGCTGGTCGTGGGCGGCAGCAACCGTAGCGAGCTTAGGACGGGCTACTTCACCAAGTACGGGGACGGGGCCTCGGATCTAGCCCCGCTGGGATCACTTTACAAGACACAGGTCAAAGAACTGGCCTCTTTTCTGGGCCTTCCCGAGCAGATAATAACCAAGACGCCCACCGCGGGGTTGTGGCGGGGCCAAACTGACGAGGCCGAGCTAGGGATTAGCTATAGAAACCTTGACCTGATTTTCGTCGGCTTGGACCTTGGTCTCGGCCCAGCGACGATTGCCAAGGCGGTTGGCCTGAGTCGGGATGAGGTGAAATCGGTTATTAAACGGGAGCGCAGAAATCTCCATAAGCTCAGGCCTCCGGAAATACCGCGCCTCTGAAAGTTTTTTAGTTAGAGACTTTAGTCTATTGGTGGTGGATGGGATGAAATTGAAGGGCAGTCGAACGGAGAAGAACCTCTTGAAGGCCTTTGCCGGGGAAAGTCAGGCCAGAAACAGGTACACCTACTTCGCCAGCGTCGCCAAAAAGGAAGGCTACGAGCAGATCAGCGCGATATTTCTGGAGACCGCGGACAACGAGAAGGAGCACGCCAAGGTGTTCTTTGAATATCTCCAGGGCGGCGAGGTCACCATCGAGGCGGCGTACCCTGCGGGAAAGATTGGGACCACCAAGGAGAACCTGCTGGCCGCAGCCGAGGGCGAAAGGATGGAGTGGGGGGCGCTCTATCCTGAGTTTGAAAGGGTGGCACGGGAGGAGGGCTTTATCGAGATAGCCAACTCCTTTCGGGAGATAGCCGAGGTTGAGGAGCACCACGAGAGGAGATACCGTAAGCTGCTGGAGAATCTGGAGAACGGCACCGTTTTCCGCAAGGACAAGGTCGTGAAGTGGAAGTGCCGAAACTGCGGCTATGTCCACGAGGGAACAGAGGCTCCGAAGATTTGCCCCGCCTGCAAGCATCCGCAAGCCTACTACGAGCTGCTGAGTGAAAATTACTAGCCGGAAAACCGATATCTGCATTTAGACGCTGGCCGGCGTTTCAGACGATTGATATCAGGCCATTTATTTTATTTGACATTAAGGACAATATTAGTCTGGTGTTTCGCATGGCGTTGATGGAAATTAGCATCGTCCCCGTGGGCACCGGGGCGACCTCAGTCAGCAATTATGTGGCGGCAGCGGTGAAGGTTCTGGAAAAAAGGGGGGCCAAGTATCAAGTCACCGCTATGGGTACAATAGTCGAAGGAGAAACTAGAGAGTTGCTAAGGCTGGCCCAGGAGATGCAGGAGGCAGTTTTCAAAATGGGCGTTTCTAGAATTGTGACCAAGATATACTTGGACGAGCGCCGTGACAAGAAGATGACCATGGAGTCAAAAGTGGAAGCGGTCAGAGAAAAGATAAAGTGATCCATTTTCAGCGCTTTAACCCACTCCTGCTATCTGGTGCCCTTCTTCAGCTCGACGAGGTCAACGCACATTCCGGCGGCGATGGTCTGCCCCGAATGTCTGATGGCAAACCGGCTAAGCTCCGGAATATCGCTGGCGCGCTCGATTACCATCGGCTTGGCTAGCTTGACCTTAATTAAACCCGCGTCGCCCTTTCTCAGCGATCGGGGATTTTCCTCAACCACGGAGCCCGTTTTTGGATCTATCTTCTGCAGAATCTCGACGATGGTTCCGGGAACGTGTGCAGAGTGGCAGTGGAAGAGCGGCGTGAATCCGGGCGAGATTTCGGTCGGAACGGCGAGGATGACTACCTTGCCGATGAATTCGTTGGTGACAGTTGGTGGGTTAGTCAGGTGTCCGGCTACGTCGCCTCGCCTCACCTCATCCTTTGAAACACCTCTCACGCTAAAGCCGATGTTATCACCGGGAACCGCCTGCTGGATTTGTTCGTGATGCATCTCGATGCTGCGGACCTCACCGCTGCTACCAGACGGTTCAAAAATGACGATGTCTTTGACTCTTAGGATACCTGTTTCTACTCGGCCAATGGGTACTGTGCCCACCCCAGTAATTGAAAAAACATCTTGAATTGGAATCCTCAGCGGCTTTTTGATCGGCTTTTCAGGTTCCTTTAGCTGCTCCAGCGCTCCGAGCAGGGTAGGACCTTTGTACCAAGGCATCTTTTCGCTGGGTTTGGTAATTCCCTCACCGTAGAAAGCTGCCACGGGGATAAAGGGCAGCTCCGAGGCATTTCGGTAGCCAATGCTGCTGAGCAGTGTAATCATGCTGTTTTTTATCTCCTCGTAAACCTCCTTGCGAAAGCCGACGAGATCCATCTTGTTAATGGCCACAATGATTTGTCCGACTCCAAGCGTGAACGCCAGCGCCGCGTGCTCGCGCGTCTGCGGCATGATCCCATCGTCGGCGGCCACGACCAGCACCGCGGCATCGGCTTGGCTCGCTCCCGTGATCATGTTCTTGACGAAGTCGCGGTGGCCGGGAGCATCGATTATCGTGATGATGTTTTTCTGGGTCTCGATTTTCTGATAGGCGATGTCGATGGTCACCCCCCGGGCCCGCTCCTCTTTCTCACGGTCCATCACCCAGGCGAACTTGAAGCTCCCGGCCTCATCTAAGAGGTCCTTCTCCTTGACGACCCCCATCTCCACCAGCAGCCTGCCGATGAGCGTTGACTTGCCGTGGTCAACGTGACCGATGAAGACCAAGTTCAAATGCGGCTTCAGATTAACCGCCCCTTTTATTTGTTGTCGGTAGGTGGTTGAAGCCCTGTTTCGTTTTGTGTGGGTAGTTCAGGGTTTGGGACATTCTGTGGCTCGGGTTTCAGCGGTGCCGCCGGTGTCGGCTGCGGCGCGGGAGGGGTCTCGACAGCGGGAGCAGCCGGCGGGGCTGGGGCGGGAACTTCGCTGGGTGCTTTTTCCAGCCACAGCAAGTATTTGGAGATGTTAACCGCCGCCATTCTCAGGTCCCGGGAGAGCTTTTCGGCTGCTCTCCTCAGCGGCTCTAGGTAAATGTAGACGGTCTCTGGTTTTCCCTCCTCGAGCTCGAAAAATTTGCCAGCGATTCGGTCGGCTTGGGCAGCACAGTCCTCGATTTTAGGTATGACCTCTTTGGTTAGCTCCTTTGTGTCCCTGATGGATCTCGCAATCTTGTCGATATCGTTCACGAGACTTTCCACTCGCCGGTGCATCTTCTCCTCGGTAACGGATTCAAAACCGGGCCGCCCCACCAGCAGACTGGTCCGCGCGCGGAGCAGTTCGGCGTTTGCGGCAAGTGAATCTAGATCAGTAGCCACAATCTGGACAGCAGCGAAGGTTTCATCCAACCCTAGCCTTCTCAGCTCCGCCGCTGGCTCGCCGACATCGGCCCAGAGGGAGAAATTTTCCAGCGGGATTTGTTTGGCCTCGGTAGATTTTCGAGAGTAAGCGAAGAGTATCGCTGCTGAGACTAAAAAAGTGGCACCAGCAACGCCTACGGTGAGGTAGGACTGAGGCCCGGGGTTTATGGCCGAAACCACTATCGCGCCAAGGGAGAGAACCAGCGGTATTATCGCGAGTGGGTATAACCGCATATCAAACCTCACCGCTTTAGACCTTCTCTCCTCGTTCAAAAAGCTTTTTGGTGTTGCTGGTAGGAACTAAATTGACTCTGGGAGGAAAGTTTCATGGAAGAACTCTCTCCCCTCCATCCTCGGGCGGAATCGCTGAGGATAAGAAAAAAGCTTGTGGAAGGTTTCAAAAGGGGTCTGGTCGTAGAGGAGGGACTGGCGGCGCACGGCAGGGGGGAGGCCTTTGACTATCTTTTAGGGGAGAAGACCACGCGCGAGGCCAGAAGGGCGATAAGGGCCGCCGCTGCCGCGATGCTTTTGGCAAAGAACCCGGTGATTTCGGTGAACGGGAATGCGGCGGCGCTCGTCCCAAACGAGGTAGTGGATCTCTCAAAGGTCACCGGGGCAAAGATTGAGGTCAATCTATTTCACCCTTCCGAAAAAAGGGAGGCGGCTATCGCTAGATGGCTCCGCCAGCATGGGGCAGATGAAGTTTATGGGCTGGAGCCAAAGTTCTCTCAAAAAATCGAGGAAATCCACAGCAACCGGCGAAAAGTAGATCAGCGCGGTATAGCGGCAGCAGATGTGGTGCTGGTCCCGCTTGAGGACGGCGACCGGACCGAGGCGCTTAGGCGGCTGGGAAAACAGGTAATCGCCGTCGACCTAAATCCTATCTCGAGGACAGCGCGTGCGGCCAACATCACGATAGTGGACAATATCGTTCGTGCTTTCCCTTTGCTGGTGTCGAACGCAAGAGATTTGTCAGGAAAGAAGGAGGCGAGGCTCCTTGCTATCATCAGAAGTTTCGACAATAACGCGAACATTTCCGCCACGCTAAAATTGATGTTCAAACGCCTTGAGCGACTTAGCCGAGATATCGCCAAGACCTTCTATGGCTAGTTCATAAAAACCATGAACCACACCGGGATGTAACTTACCCATTACAGGGCAGCTCAGATGGTGAAACCAACGATCAAAAGGTGCTTACGGAAATAACTTATATGGAAAAAGTTAGGATATTATCCTCGGCAGCCGGGGTAGCTCAGTAGGTAGAGAAGTTAAGCGTGAGCTGCTTCGCCTAAAGTGCTCGGCTGTTAAACTGGACGTGGATGAAGAACGAACCTCAATTAAACTGACGACACGTCTGGATACGGCAACCGAGCGGTCAGAGGTTCGAGTCCTCTCCCCGGCGCCATTTTTTAATTTCCATCTTACCTTCCTCAGCACAGTACTCCCGCAGGTAAAAGTTCAGCACTGGAATGAAAGCATAACTTAAGTAATTGGTGCACCAAGTGCACCACGAT
>NZ_JBMFOX010000030.1:0-11543 GCF_049969415.1 Hadarchaeum sp. (SeqCode) | reverse complement strand
CCCTCCTTACTCCGCCTTCTCCGAGAAGCCATTTGCCACCCTAGGCCGAGGGGGAGGTTGAGCTCATCCTTTCCACTCTCACCCTCATGAGTTCTTGGTGAAGCTCTGGGAGAAGGGGGAGGGGAAGGTGCGGGAAGCCTTGGAGCTACTTTTGGGGATCCCGAATGTTCGGTTTTTGGCTCCCGATGTGGAGATTGCCGCCGAGGACGCAAGGCTTCGAGCCAGCTATGGGCTGAGAACCCCGGACGCCTTGCTTTTTGCCACAGCCAGGGCAGCGGGCGCCACGGCCTTCCTTACCAACGACCGAGCTTTCCTCAGGGTCAAGGAGGGCCCAGAGGGCTCCTTCTTGACCGCCTCCTCTCCCAAACTCAGTGACTTTCTGGACTGTGGTCTAGTATTTAGTGACTTTTAAGACCAAAGTCCAGGATGGGACGGAGCGTTGGGATTCCCCATAACTACGGAAGAAGGTCGGCGGACAAGCCCGTACCCTACCCACGATTGGATTTAGTCGGTCCAAAAAGTGGCACTTTTTGGACCAATAAACAACCGAGGGGAAACAATCCCACCCGAGCCGCTCCATTGACCCGGGCTTGAGCCCGGGTGATCAGCCTTGGATCAAATTGGGAATGCGCCGGGCCAAAGAGTCCAACCTTGGGCCCTCTGAAGCTCCACTAGAGAGATCTTCAACGAGCGGGCAAGCAAAAGGTAGCTTGCGTCATAGGTAGTCAACCCCGTCTCCAAGGCGAGCTGGAAGGCGGCCAGATGGTCCACCACCTTCGCCCTAGCGGCCATTTCTTCCACTGCTTCCGGCTGAAGACCAAGCTCCCTCGATTTGCGATGGGCCCCTCCAATGTGAGGAGCTCCCCTTGAAGGGAGCGATGAAAAGGCGAAGGGAACGTTAGGGCTCGATCTATCCCCGGATCGTCGCGCACTGGGAGGCCAAATCTCACGCTCTACTTGCCTTCCTTCGCCATCCAAAGCCCATCAGGAGGTGCTTCTATACCACAAACCAGTTGGAGTGCCTAAGCAGGGAAGTGAAGCGGCGGACGAAGGTGGTGGATTCTCTCGGGAGGAGGCGGTGGAGAAGCTCCTGTACTTGGTGCTGAGGAGCCTCTCCGAGAGGTTGGAAGGCCGCAGGCTGCGGGGGTTTGCGGAAGTGTCGATGGGGAGCTACCATGCCGCCCAGACACAATAAACGGGGCACTATGCGTATTAGTTGCCAAGGCCGAACCTCCCGGAAGTGGAGTACGGAGAGATGGTGAGTGAGAACAGGCTGGTGCTTAAAGATTTGCCCCGAGCGCTTCTTAAATTATTCCTATGCGGATATGTTTGTATTCTAAATAACTATCAAGAGCATGTCGTGAGAGTTCACGGCCTATGCCGCTTTGTTTCCAACCACCAAATGGTGCCTGGAGTTCTGTAACGTCGTTGATGTTTACAGCCACTCCCCCGGCCTCAAGTCGTTCTGCAAGAATTATTGCTTTGGAGAGGTCTTTTGTGAAGACATATGCTGCTAAGCCGTAGCGCGTGTCGTTCGCTAACTTAATGGCCTCGTCAAGGCTCTGAACCACCATGATAGGCATCACCGGGCCGAAGGTCTCCTCACGCATAATTCGCATCCGGTGATCAACGTCTATGAGCACCGTGGGAATGAAGAAGAAACCTTTCTCGTACTCCTCCCCTTCAGGTTCCTTGCCTCCACAAAGTAATCTCGCTCCCTTTTCGAGGGCGTCCCTGATGTGCTCTTTTGTCTTCTGCCGCAGCTCCTCCCGAAACATAGGCCCCAGGTCAGTTTCCGGGTTTAGTCCATTGCCGACTTTCAGCTTCGTGGTCGCTTCAACGACCCCCTCAATGAAAGATTTGGCTATTTCTTTGAGAATGTATACTCTATTGATACTTATACATATCTGCCCCATATGGGAAAATGCACGACGC
This sequence comes from Hadarchaeum sp. (SeqCode), assembly GCF_049969415.1. NCBI lineage: Archaea > Methanobacteriati > Hadarchaeota (SeqCode) > Hadarchaeia (SeqCode) > Hadarchaeales (SeqCode) > Hadarchaeaceae (SeqCode) > Hadarchaeum (SeqCode) > Hadarchaeum sp. (SeqCode). Next base: position 9,608 of record NZ_JBMFOX010000030.1, on the reverse strand, counting down.
ACGCAGCCCGAGATCGCCACCTCCAAAGGAGCGTCATCGCATACGATGGCAGCAGCGTTCCCCCCGAGCTCGAGGGAAACCCTTTTCAAATGTTTTGCTGCCCTCTCCAGAATGTACTTGCCTGTTTCCGTCTCTCCGGTAAAGCTAAGTTTTGCAACTTTGGGGTTCTCTACTAACTCCAAGCCTACCTCAGAGGCCTTTCCTGGAACTACATTTATGACTCCCCGTGGAAAGCCAGCATCGTTGACCGCTCTTACAAACTCCGTGGCCGCTGCTGGCGCCTCACTGGAGGGCTTGATAACCACAGTGCAACCGGCGGCAAGTGCCGGGCCAAGCTTCCAAGCCAGAAGGTCTACAGGAAAGTTCCAAGGCACGATTAGGCCTGCCACACCCACGGGCTGACGGATCACAATACTGCGGACGGATTGGGAAATCGTCGGAACCCACTCGCCGAAAACCCTCGTGGCCTCCTCGGCATAATATTGAAGGACCCGGACAGCAAACTCGATTTCCTTCAAGGAGTCTTTAAGCGGTTTACCGGTCTCGAGCGTGAGCAAGCGACCCAATTCCTCAATGCGCTCCATCACAATGGCCGCCGCTTTCCTTAGTAGCTTTGCCCTTTCGTAAGGGCTTTTCTGCGACCACGCGGAAAAAGCACGGTACGCAGCCTCGATTGCCTCTTGGGCATCGCTCCGGGTCCCAAGAGGGGCCTTTGCAACCACCTCCTCGGTGTTTGCCGGATTGATAACGTTATAAGTAGACTTTGCTGATCTCCACTCACCGTCTATTAACATCTGTATAGTCTTCATTTGGCGCCTCCGCTCATAGCTTTCGAATCACTTCCATAAGCCTCCGGACCTTCCGTCTATCGATCCGCCCCCCTGTCTTTAACGCTGTGCCGACGATCGCTCCGTCGGCGATCGCAAGCAACTCCGGGGCGTTCTCCGGTGTCAGTCCACTGCCGACCAGCACTGGCCGGTCAACGGCCGCCTTCACCTCCTTCAGCGTTTTCGCCGCAGGGGCGGAGCCGGTCGCACTGCCGGTGACAATGATTGCGTCGGCTAAGTTCTTCGCAGCAGCCACTGCAGCAGCCACAATGTTGCGGTTGCCAATGGGCTGGGTTTCCTTGACCTGGACATCGGCCCAAATCGCAACTTTCTCACCCCCTCCTTGCCGGCGAAGACGGAGGCACTCAGCAGCACAGGGGGTCACGAGGCCAGTGTCCGTGATTAGGGTGTCGACAAAGCCTTCAATCCTAACAAAATTTCCCTTGCAGACAGTGGCGATCACTAGTTCGGCCTCATAAGCGTCAAACTGCACGTTTATGCCCAAGGGGATGACAATTTTAGATTTGATCAGGTCAACGATGTGAGCCATTGCTACCACTGTCAACAAGGGAAGCTTCCTAGTCAAGTAAGGCACGTCGCCGTAGTTCTCCACCAACAGGGCGTCTACCCCTTCATCTGCCAACGCTAAAGCATCTTCAAGAGCAGCCTCAGCCACTTCGTCCAGGTTACCATCGAACCGCGGCGAGCCTGGCAAAGGGTGCAAGTGTACCATGCCCACAACAAGCTTCTTTCCCTCCTGGAACATTCTCATCACCAGCCTTCCCTCTCAAAATAGCTTTTGATTCCCTTGAGGGTCGCTTCCACCAGTAGCTCCTCCAGTGACCGCCTCTCCCCCTCAGCCAGAGTGTTGAAGCTCCCGAATTCCACGCTGGCCAGGCAAAGGCTCACCGCTTTTAATCCCAGGAACTTGCTCACCACGTAGGCCGCTGCTGTCTCCATGTCCATTCCTACCACTCCGAACTTGTGAAACAGCTTCACATCGATCTTTTCCTCTTTTAGCTTTCGAGGGTACAGGCCATCAAGGCTGGCGACTAACCCCAAGTAATAAGGTACACCCAAGGAGGAGAGGGCCCTTGCGAAGCCCTCAAACAACTCGGGGTCGGGAATGGCTGGGAATTCGATCGGGAGATAGGAAGAAGAAGTCCCTTCTAACCTGACACCCCCCTCTGCCAATATCAAGCTCCCGAGCGGGCAGGACAACGCCATTACCGTCCCCGCCCTGACAATGATTTTTGCCCCCAGCGTGGCGAGCTCCTCGATAGCGACCGCGATGGCAGGAGCACCTATGCCATAAGCCGTTACTGAGAGAGGGATGCCTTCATACGTGCCTTTCAACAGAGCGAAGCCGTGGTGGCTTCTATCTGTGTCCGAATGTTTAAGTTTCTCCGCGAATAGATCTAACCTCTTCGAATCGCCTACCAAAATGGCAACCTCTGGGAGCGCCCCAGATTGATGCAAGTACCAGGTGCGAGGCTGGTTCATTGGTCTCCCTCCTCCACCGGCCATGAGCCAAAATTTTTACAATACCGTGCTTTGAGCTCTGCAAGGCCAGGTAAGGCTGTTTGAGCTCCCCATTCCTCAAGGACAAACGAGGCGAGCGTAGCTCCGACCCGCGCTGACACCGCGAGGGATTTACCATGATAGAGGCCATACAGTACCCCTGCCACGAACCCATCCCCCGCCCCTGTGGGATCCACCATCCGGCAAGGCTGGACGGAAGGGATGGTCTCCCTCCCAACATCCGTAATAACTTCGCTCCCCCTGCTTCCCTTCGTTACCACGACACCCTTGGGGCCAAAGTCCAGAAGTGCACTTATGTCGCCCAGGGCGAATAATTTGCACAGCAGCCGAGCTTCCGCCTCATTTACTACTAAGTATTCAGCAACTTCCAACAAGAGCTGAAGAAGATGGTAAGGGTAAGCACGCATATCGGCCTTAAAGGCCCAAAGGATCGGCACCCTCCTTCGGTGAAGGAGTACAACAAGCTCTCGTGTGAACCCCGGGTCCCCGACAGTGATGACGCTGTAACGCACGTCGAGTCCCTCAAGCTCGGCAAGGTTTCCCTTCATCATCTCTATTAAGTGATCGCTTGCACCTGAATAATAGAAGGTTAAATGGCCCCCATCTTGATCGTTGACCAGCACTGTCCTGGGAGAGGCTACCCCTCTCACCAAACATACGAAGCGCGTATCGATACCTGCGGATGCCAAGCGCTCCTTGTAGGTTATACCCTCGACGTCTTCTCCCAAAGCCGTGATGAGGAGACTCCCGATCCCGAGGCGCGCACACGCCATGGCGATGTTGCAGGCACAGCCCCCGGGCAGAGGTCGATCAAGCCCTTTGAAAGCAAGTACAGAGGAGGTCTCGCCCAAGCCACGGATATGGTCGACCAAGATGAACGAGTCGAGACTTGCATAGCCGCTTACGAGCACGGCTTGGCCTCTCATGCTCTCACTCTCCTATGCGCTTCTCTCCAAGAGACGAGCACAAGCGTCACCACCACGCTCAGGAAAGGGATCATCTGTGCTAACTGTGGGGGGATTTCGGTCCACAGCTGGAGCCGGGACTGAAGGCCGTCAAAGAAACCGAAGAGAACACAGGCAATGGTCGTGAAAGCAGGATTACCGCGTCCGAAGTAAATAGCTGCGAGGGCAATGAACCCTTTGCCCGCCGTCATACCAGATGTGAAAAGCCGCAAATCGCCCAAGGAAAGCTGGGCTCCTCCCACTCCACATAGAACCGCACAGAGAAGCTGAGCCATTATCCGCACCGACTTGATCTTGAGCCCTACTGCCCGTGCCGCCTCGGGGTTTTCCCCCACTGCGCGAATACGCAGGCCCAACGGGGTGTGGTAGAGCAAAAGTGAGGTGAAAGCCCAAGCCAGCCAAGCCCCATACACGAGAATGCTGTGACCTGAAAAGGCTTGTAGCACTGGTACTGATGACAGCAGGGGAATCCGCAAGCTTGGCAGGGTGGCCAGCTCCTGGGGAACGAACGCTCCGCGGCTCCCAGTGGCCACCCACATCAGAAGACGTGCAAAAGCAATCGTCAGTGTATTTAGTCCCAAGGCGGTCGTTACAAGATTGGCCTGCAGATTTTCGATGAGAAGGCTGAAGATCAATCCCAGGAGGCCCGCGGCGAACATTGCCCCCAAAAGACCCAGTTCAACATTCCCAGTCCAGGCTGTGACCACAAGCGCCGCAAAGGCCCCAGCGAGCATCTCTGCTTCCAAAGCAATGTTGATGATCCCCACGTGGTAGCTGAACAGCCCCCCGTAGGCAGCAAACATCAACGGAGCAGCCTGTCTCAGAGTTACTCCAACGAGGTCCACAAAATTCATCCTTTGTCCCCCTGTCTCCCAACCCTTCGGCGCCTCAGGTGGAACCCCATCACCAACTCAGCCGACGTCAAAGCGATGATGATCCCCTCAAAGATCCGGGGTATTTCCATGGGGATGTTTGTCATGAGCTCGACGATGGACTCGCCGTTGTAGATGGCCCCCAAGAGGAAGGAGCTAAAGAGGACGCCCAAGGGATTGTTGCGAGCGAGTAGGGCCACGGCTATGCCGGTATACCCGTAACCAGGAGAGAAATTCGCGATGAACCGGTAGTGAATCCCCAAGATCTGGATTGCTCCAGCTACACCCCCCAAGAAGCCGCTTAGGAACATAGCCTTTATCACGATTTTCGTATCCGGCATCCCGCACCACTTTACGAACAATGGGTTTGCCCCCAACATACGAATCTCGTATCCGAACGCAGTTCGCCGGAAGATAAACCAGAGCACGAGAGCGATGAGGATGGCAATGACGAAACCAAGGTTCAGTTGTGATGGCGGAGAGAGCCGGGGAAGCCTGGCAGCGGGCACAATGGGGAAAGACATGGCGTTGGCAAAGCCGGGAACGCCGTAGATATAAGTGACGAGGTAGGTAGTGAAAAATATGGCAACGTAGTTCAGCATAAGTGTGGTGACGATCTCGTCGACGTTATAACATACCTTGGCCACCGCCGGGCCCAGAGCCCAAAGCCCGCCAATCAGCCCGCTAACGAGGAGGGCCAGCGAAATCAACACCCACCCTGGTAGGTGTGTCAGGGTGAATCCAACCCACGCCGCGCTAAAAGCGCCTAAGTATAGGCTTCCCTCTACCCCCACGTTAAAGAGCCCGGCCTTGAAGGCGACCGCAATCGCCAGCCCAGTGAAGATCAAAGGCGTAGCTGCAGACAACGTCTCTGCAAGGCCTTGGCGACTCCACACCGCGGCTCGCACCAAGATTCGGAAAACATTTAGTGGGTTCTCTTTTGTAAAAATGATGATTAAGCCGGTAACAAAGAAGGAGACGGCTAATAGTAGAACAATTCTGGCGATCTCACCCAGAAAGACCCTCATGCGCTTGCGCAATCGTCCCTCCGAGCATGAGCAGGCCGAGCTCTGCGAGCGTCGTCGCACGGGGCGACACCTCACCCACAATGCGGCCACGGAAGATTACTAAGAGGCGGTCTGAGAGCGCCAATAATTCATCCAAGTCTGTCGAAATGAGCAGGACCGCGCGTCCCTGATTACGCAAATTTATCAAGTGTCTATGAACCTCCACCATGCTCTGCACGTCCAGGCCGCGCGAGGGATGAACGGCAATAAGTACCAAGGGGTCCGTGGAGAGTTCGCGGGCGATCACCAGGCGTTGTAAGTTACCTCCCGAGAGCGTACGAGTGATCGTAGTGGGCTCAGCGATGATGCGAAATTTCTCGAGAGTCATCCGGGCGAATTCCCTTATGTTTCTTTCTCTAAAAACCCCCATGAAACTGTAGGGAAATCGCCGATATGTCGTCGTTATGAGATTTTCGGCCACACTGGCTGTGGCTGCGGTCCCCTCCTTCACTCTGTCCCCTGGGATTGCCGCCAGCCCAAGCCGACGGCGGTGGACGGGTTTAGCGCGGGTTATCTCTTTTCCGTTCAGGAATATCTTGCCGTTCAACACTCTCCGCACTCCGATGAGGGCCTCCACAAGCTCCTGTTGCCCATTCCCTTCGACCCCCGCTATCCCGAGTATCTCGCCCCTTGAGAGTTCAAAGGTGATGTTGTCCACGGCGATTCGGCCGCGGTCGTTGAGCACGGAGAGATTTTGTACCACGAGCACTGGCTCCCTTCTCTTTTCCCGACGCTCTCCCCAGGATTTCCCCAGTCCCTGAAGCTCCATCCCTACAATCAAGCTGGCTAGCTGGTCTTCGGTGACTTCTGTGGGCCGCATGTTGGCGACAACGCGACCATTTCGCATGACCGTGATCCGGGAAGCCACACCCAAAACCTCTCGGAGCTTGTGAGAAATTAGAATGATTGCGATGCCGGACGCGGCCAATTGTCTTAAGAGCTCCATTAATGAGTCTACCTCTTGTGGCGTCAAGACGGCAGTCGGCTCGTCCAGGATGAGTAACTTGACATGGCGGTACAAAGCCTTTAGTAACTCGACCTTCTGTTGCTGGCCTACTGAGAGAGACCTTACCGGCGCTTTGAGATCGAGGGCGAAGCCGAAGCGTTGGATCAATTCTTTTATTCTCTCATAGGCCTGCCGGCGATTCAGAAAAGGGCCCGTCCTCGGCTCATTCCCCAGTACCACATTCTCCGTGACGGAAAGGGACGGGAACAGCTGGAAGTGCTGATGCACCATGCCGATGCCCAATTGCATGGCGTCTTGGGGAGAGTTGATGGACACCATTTTCCCTTTCCAGAAGATTTCACCCGCGTTGGGGCGTTCAAGACCGTAGATTATGCGCATCAACGTTGTCTTCCCCGCGCCGTTTTCCCCAACCAGGCCCAATATCTCCCCTTCGTCAACCACGAGATCGACATGGTCGTTCGCCACAACGTTTGGAAAGATTTTCGTTATACCACGGGCTTCTAGAAGCGGCATAGCGAAATCACTTGTTTTTGAAAGGGGGCGGCGACACGAGAGCCCCCGCCCCCTTCGGCTACTTTTCAGGGATCAATCTCCGAATATGGTTTAGAAAGACCGGTGACGTCGGTCACCTTGATCTCCTCCGTGAGGATCTTTTTCTTGATTTCTTCAAGCTTTGTAATGTAATCAGCTGGGATCAGATGGCGGGTATATTTCATCTCAGATAGCCCAACACCATTATTCTTCAGGTTCATGTGGTACACTTTGCCGCCAGGGTGGCGACCTTCAACGTAATCCTTGATGACGAGATACAAGGCGATATCGGCTCTCTTCAAGACGCTGGTCAAAACATGCTCAGGAGCAATGTAGTCCTGGTCAGTGTCCACACCGATTGCATATTTGCCCGTTTCCTTCGCTGCCTGTATCACACCCATGCCCGTAGCCCCAGCTACCTGGTAAACCACATCGGCACCGGCGTTGAACATCGCCAGTGCGAGTTCGCGTCCCTTCGCTGGATCAGAGAAAGTCTCGCTGTAAGCCACGAGAACCTGGACCTCGGGATCTATGTATTGAGCTCCCTCTTTATAGCCGACAACGAACTTGTCAATGCCTAGCGACTTTGTGCCGCCTATCACCCCGATAATCTTCTTCCCACTGATGCCGGGTATGGAGTTATTTCCCACCACCATAGCTGCAAGGGCACCGGCCAAGAAAGAACCCTCATGTTCGTAGAAGACGATCGAGGCGACGTTGGAAGCTTCAATGACGTAATTTAGCATTACGAATAACGTATTCGGAAAGTCCGCTGCAACCGTAGGGAGGACAGTCAAATGTGCGTACTCCATCGTAATCACAATGTTAAAACCAGCGCGTGCAGCATCACGCAGCAGCTTCTCACCCATGCCCACCGGGTCCGGGGATTCGACCACGCGCACCGTAATGCCGAAGTCTTGAGCTGCCTTCGTAACCCCTGCGAACCCAATATCGTTCCATGAGAGGTCTCCAAGGCCGCCCCTTGAGGTGATATACGCTACTTTAATCTCCGCTCCGAGAGACACGAAAAGGAACAAAAGCAGCCCACAAAAAACCACAAGGAACCTTTTCATGATGACCTCCTTTCTTCGTTTTCATGCTTTAACTTCTTTACTTGCCCGCCACCTTCCTTTTTTCTTTGGGGACTTGTTTTGCTTACCCCCCTCTCACCTCCTTTCAGCCTTAACAGGTGTTCAATGACCTCATCCGTGGTCACTACCCGCCCGAAGTAGCGCTCTATATTGCGCAGGGTCGCCGCGTGTAGGGATTCATCGGCGGCAGCTGTGGCGTCGCTCACGAAGTACACGCGATAATCCCGAAAGACTGCATCCCGGGCAGTGGAGTCACAGCAGACGTTGGAGTGGATCCCTGTGATGATAAGAGTGTTACACCCCAAATTTCGTAATAATTGGTCGAGGTCGGTGCCAAAGAATCCACTGTATCTGTTTTTCTTGATAACGATGTCCGAATCTTTGGGCTTCAGAGGCTCGAAGATCTCCGTATCCCATGTACCATCCAGCCAACCACCCGCCTCCTTGTCCGAGGGGAAAAGCTCATGAACCAAGATGCCCCCGTCGATATAGCCACGCCTGTAAGCGTGGCGCAAATAGATCACTGGAATCTTTAGAGAGCGGGCCACATCAGCAAGCCGTGCTATATTGGGGACGATCGCTAAATACGGCTTGTTATTTTCACTCAGCTTTACGAGGTGACCTTGCTCATGTAGGAAGGCATTTTGCATATCGATAATGAGCAGAGCCGGCCTTTCCTCGGAGATCAGCATTTCTCACCTCGCCCGAAAGGTTCCCGCCTGAGTCGCGTGGAATACCTATATAGATCTGAACGGTAAATGGCGATGACGTACTCGACCGGCCTTCGGTCAGTCGTGAACACCGTGCGGACAACCTTTAATAAGGGGTCGCCGACATTCAGGCCCAAAAGCTCCGATTGCGTGGGGTCGGCTGGCACAGCCTCGATACTCTCCTCTGCTTCCACAAGCTGAAATCCCTTATCCTCTAGGAGGGCATAAAGGGATTCCTCCGTCTCGAGCTCGTTTTTAGAGATAGGGATATCTCCAGGAAGATAAGCCTCATGTATTCCGACGGGTTGGTTGTTAGCAAACCTCACACGGTAGATTCTTAGCACGGGCTCACCCTTTTCGATGCCGAAGCGAGCGGCGACCATCTCGTCGCTGGGGACATGGCCGAAGAACAGGATCCTGGAACTGGGGACCATACCACGCGATCTGATGTCTTCTGTAAAGCTCACTAAGCTGCCTAGGCGGTGTTCGAACTTGGGGAAGGCAATGAAGGTGCCAACTCCACGGTGGCGGTAAACCAATCCTTCCCGTTTTAGTTCCAACAGCGCCTGCCGGACCGTCATCTTTGCTACCCCCAATGTCCCCGCTATCTCTTGTTCGGAGGGCAGCAGCTCTCCTGGTTTTAAGTAGCCCTTAACGATGGCGAGGCGGATAGCATCAGCTATTTGACGGTAAAGAGGGACGAAACTGTGCTTGTCGATGAAAACCGCTTTGAGCAACCTATCTGGGTCTATTGGTTTTTCCTTGGTGGACGTCTGTAATTTCATTTTTACATAATTATAGTCCAAGACAACCCGTCTGTCAAGGGACAATGGTCACCTGTTTGAACCGCCTGGGATGCTACGTGTTGATCAACTAGAGGATCGCTTCATTAGCCCATTCCAGCTGTAACGCGCACCTCATCGTTTATCAAATGGCTAGCTCCAAAACGGTGGTTATAAGAGGATCCCGCGTTCAGAGCGGACACGCTTCAGGCGGTCGGTGAAGGCTGCGCCCTTGTTCTTCCTCACCCTCCCCC
>NZ_JBMFOX010000029.1:0-12188 GCF_049969415.1 Hadarchaeum sp. (SeqCode) | reverse complement strand
CGCCAGTTCACCGATTCTTTCCCGGAGACAGGCGATTCTGAAAAAATCGGCGTTTTCGACCAAAAGTTCTCTAAGTGCCATAAGGTCCTCCTTCAGTTCTAGAAAATCATTGCGGGCAAAGCGCCGCCAGTCCTCCCGAAACTGCCCGCCACCTTTGGCGTTACCAAGTGATTGAAACAATTTCGCCGCTGAAGACCTCACCAACGCCACTGTTTTGAACAAGCCCTTTCTATGCCCCTCGTCGATCCTCGCCGCCTCCAGCAGCCGTTCCAAATCCGAATCCAGCTTTCGCATAAGTCTGGCCGCTTTAGCGAAATCATCCGGGCTCAATTCCAAGATTCTATCCAGATCAGCCAGAAGGGACTCAAACTTGAGCTCGCTAGCCATAATCGCCCAGCTCCCTCAGCCTCTGCTCCACCTGGAAAAGTTTCGTTGCTCTGGTCTCATCTCCAGGAAAATTTGAACCCTTTAGCTCCGCCCTAAGCGCGCGGAGTACCTCAATCTCGGCCGTGAATAACAATCTGAGCAGCGAGGGGACCTTTCCTTCGCGATTGAGGCGTCTCTCAAGAATCGCCTGCCCAATCTGCCACGCTACGGCGATCAAGGCTAACAGCAACTCCAGAATAACCCGACAAGCATTTGGGGCCCATTTTTTAAAAAAGAAAAAATTAACGATCCGGTCAGGCCATTCAACTTAATTTTTAAAACGGTTGGAGGAGCCCCTACCTTATGCCGCGCCGTAAAAAAAGGCCCCCTGACAATATTTAACCACCCAAGTCGATTTAGGTGTGATTGCATGATTGAGGAGATAATAAAATCGGCGCTTACCTTCTTCGTGATCATGGGGCCATTTTCCAGCATACCGATATTTCTCGCGGTGACCAAGTACATGAATCCAAAACAGAAGCTCGCTGCGGCCACACAGGCGATAGTGACCGCCGGCGCCGTTCTCTTTGCCTTTCTCTTTTTCGGCCAGTTTCTTCTCGATATCTTCATGATCGACTTTGCTTCCCTGAGCATCGCCGGCGGCCTAGTTCTGACCATCCTCGGAATCGAGCTGATGCTGTCGCTGTCGATCAGCGGAAAGGGTGAGAGTTCTCCGGCCATCACCCTGCTGGCGACCCCATTGCTCACCGGGCCGGGTGTGATCGTAACCACGATGATCTTCGTGCAGCAACACGGTTATCTGATAACCTCGATCTCGGCCTTGATCTCACTGATGGCAAGCTGGATAATCCTCTGGTTTTCCGGGCACATCAGCCGTGTCATTGGAACCTCCGGCACCGACATCGTCTCCAGAGTTACCGGGCTTTTGCTGACCGCCTTTGCCATCCAACTGATCATCTCGGGAATCAAGACGGCTTTCCTCATACCTTAACTCAACGGGCCAGGTCTTTCCAGATTTTGCCACCAGAGGCTATCAATGCGGCCATCTTTGCCGCCTGGGCGTTAGAGCCCATCACCAAAACTCCTGCGCGTTCGAGTTGTCTCACCTGTTTCTCAAATCCCTGCGGGTCCTGCTTGGTTCCAATCACACAGGCAACGGCGCTGAGATAGCCGCCCGACTCCTCCACGATCCCCTTTGCCTGGTTAACGACCGGTACCAAATCTCCTGCCGGATCGGGGTGCGCCCCCACGCCCAGCAAAACGTCAAACAAAACTACCGCGGTCTCCCAATCTCTCGCCTCCTTCAGCAGCCGCTCGCAACGCGGGGCGAGGTCCACCGCAGGATGACTTCCGATAAAGAGGGGCTCAGCACCAAAATCAACAAAAGCATGCCCCTTGCTGGAATAGGGATCAGGCAATCTGAGCTTAGGCTCCAGCGGGATGTTTGAGTAAACGGTCGCATAGTATCTTCTGATAATCAACATGGCTTCGGTACAAAGGGCCCCGCCGGAATAAAGTCCTCTGATGAACTTCTGTCCGTAGCCAAATCCGCTGTGCTCGGCTTCGGCAATCTTTCTGTATTCTTCCGACATTTTGGCGGGCGAGTCACCCGGCTTCGCTTTTCCGGCCAAGGCCCGTGCCTGCCAAGCGGCCTCCGCCAAAGTGTCCGCGAACATCAGGCCGGATTGGGTGGTAGTCATTTTACCTCCTAAAAAACACACCACGGTGGGCTTTCCCGTTGCCACCGCGGCGTCCAGCACGCGCCTCTGCACGCTGGTGACGGGCTCACGGGAAACCAAGACAATCACCTCCGTGCTGGGGTCCTCTTCCAGAAATTTCAGGGCGGACAACGTGCCTAGGGCGTTAATGCGCTGGGAGAGATCTCTGTTACCAACGCAAAGCGCCTGGGAAACGCCAGCATTGTCGACTAAACTGACGATCTGCTGGATGCCGCTGCCAAAGGTACCGACGATCCCTATGGGCCCGTTCCGCACCTTATTCCAAATACCAAATCCCTCACCGTTCAGAATTGAGGTGCCGCAACTTGGTCCTAGAAACAGCAGCCCTCGTTCCGCGGCGGCTGCCTTGAGATCTAACTCCTCAGTTAAGGACAGCCCCCCGCCCAAAAGCACCACGCTCTTTCCCGCTCTGATGGCCTCTTGGGACTCCTTTAACGCTTGAAGACCTGAAGCGGTTATAACTGCGAGTTCGACCATTCGGCACCCAACAAAATTCTATCCGGCTAATTTAAACACCAGACCCTAAGAAAATATCTTAAACCGATGAGAGAATGGTTTGGGGATTAGAGATGAAATCGTTGCATTACCGGATTGGCAGGATGTTTTTGTGCCGGGCCGACTACCATTCCGAACTCATCGATTCTATAACCGATTTCGCCAAGATGAAGAAAATAAAAATGGCCGTTCTTTCGGTTATCGGGGCGGTCGATGACACCACCATCGCATACTATGATCACGAAAAACAGGAGTATCAAAAAATTGTGTTGAAGAAACCGCTGGAAATCTCAAGCGCCTGGGGAAACGTCTCCATGAAAGACGGCCGTCCTTTTGCGCACGTCCATGCCGTGCTCTCCGACGAGAGGGGAAGGACGATAGCCGGCCACCTCGTCAGCGCCACCGTCTTCGCGGCCGAAATCCACCTCTTGGAGCTAATCGGGAAAAGGCTTGAAAGAGAGCACGATCCGACCACCGGGCTGTCGCTCTGGAGTCTCAAAACATAGGACTGCCCGGACGTTCACTCCGCATACTTGGTGGGATCAGGTATTCCCGCCGCTCGAAAAGCGTTTTTCCTATTCCGGCACGACTCACATCGCCCGCAATGAATTTCCCCTCCGCGGTAGCAGCTCCAGGTCTGCTCCAAGGGCACACCAAGCTCAATCCCCAGCTTCAGGACCTCGGCCTTGCTCAAATCAGCAAGTGGATTCCTAACCTGAAGCTTTGACTCGGTGCCCAGCGCTATCGCCTTGGAGATGGCCGAGACGAACTCCTTCCGGCAGTCGGGGTAAAATCTGGCGTCATCCAGTTGAGGGCCGTAAAAGATGGCCTCGGCGCCGATGGATGACGCATATGCGGCCGCGATCGCCAGCATCACGCCGTTCCGGAAGGGGACGATGATGCTCGGATCAAACTGCCCCGGCATCCGCATGCCGCTATCTGTGAGTGCGGTTACACCCGGGCCATACAGGTCCCTGAGAAAGGAAATGTCAACCACGCGGTGCTCCTTGGCCCCCAAGGCGCGAGCAATTTTTCTGGCGCTCTCCAGTTCTTTGGAGGCGAGCTGACCGTAATTAAAGGACAGGCAGTAAAGCTCGTAACCCTCCTTTTTCGCCACCGCTGCGGCCACGGCGCTGTCAGGGCCACCTGAGAGAAGACAGACGGCTCTCATACCATCCTCACTTGACCCTGAAGGCAAATAAATTGTTTTGAAAAACCACCAGACGCTGGTTAAACTACTTGCGGACGGGGAGGTCGAGGAGAGCGTCCAAATCCTCGGCTATCTCCCGAACGGATTTTAGGACGCGTTGAATGTCCAGCTCAATCTCATCCACCATTTTTTGAAGCGAATGCGACCTAAGCTCCCACCGGTTCCCCTCTTTCAGAACCACGCCCGCCTTCCTCATCCGATTTAGATGGTGGACGATTGCGGTCCGGCTCAGATTTACGTGGTCTGAAATGGCCTCTATCGTCACCGGACCCTTCTTTGACTCGATTAAAAGCGCTCGGAATATCTTCAATGCCGTCTCCGACTTGTCCCTAACGCCGAGCAGCCCTAGGGATTCGCAGAACCATTTCAAATCGCCTTCCAGCGTGCTCTTCGCCGGCTGCTTCATCCCACGGATCGTGATCTCATTCACGTTCTCGCCGGTATAATATACGACCGTTAAATTTAAATACTTTAATGTTTCAATAACTACTTGAAATTGTCATAAAACAAATTAATTAGCGGAGGTGAGGGCCATGTTCTGGATGGATGTCTTCGACGAGATGAGGAGAATGCAGCGGGAAATCAACCGAATGTTCGGAGACTTCTTTGCGAGGCCGATGTTCGTCACGCCGAGAACCCCAACGTGGATGGGTTGGAGAGAACCGCTGATCGATCTCTGGGAGGACGAAGAGAACGTCACCCTCAGGGCAGAGCTTCCAGGAGTGGATAAGGAGGACATCAAGCTCAACGTCACCGAGGACAGCCTCGAGATCAAAGTGCTGAGGAAAAAGGAATCCAAGGCGGAGACGGCGGGTGTCCAGCAAATGGAGAGAAGCTACGGGGGATTCTACCGCTACCTGCAGCTGCCCTGCAGGGTAATCCCAGAAAAGGCCACCGCCACCTACAACAACGGCATCCTCGAGATAAAGATACCTAAGGCGGAAAAGACAAAAAGAGGCTTCGAAGTGAAGGTTCAGTAATCCTTTCTCCCTTTTTCTTTTTTTGAAACCGGTATTTTGAGTCGCTCGGCGCGGCAAACAGTTATTTTAACCTGTTTCTTCTACCCATTACTAAAACAGGGGCAGGTTGGACAAATGCCGCGCGCCTTCATCGCCATTGACATCGACGAGCAGCTGAGGAAGAAGCTGGTCGACATCCAGAGCCAGCTGAAGGACACCGGAGGCGATTTCAAGTTAGTGGAACCTCAGAACATCCACGTAACCCTAAAGTTCCTCGGGGAGATTCCGGACAAAAAAGTCGAAGAAGTCAGCGAAGGGCTCAAAAGGGCCGCTAAGGGGTCTAAAAAGTTTAACCTCGAGGTCAGGGGTATCGGGGCCTTTCCGAATTTAAACTACGTCCGGGTTATCTGGGCCGGAATAGAAAAGGGAAAGGAAGAGATACTGCTCCTGCAGAAAAAGGTAGAGCAAGAATTGCAGAAAATCGGGTTCCGCCCAGAGGGCGACTTCGTTCCGCACCTAACCATTGCCCGGGTGAAATCTGCAAGGAACAAGGAAAAGCTGGCCAGCTTCATCAGGGAAAAATCCGCCGTTGGCTTTGGCACCAGTCCTGTTTCCGCCGTGGAGCTGAAGAAAAGTGTGCTTACCCCCAAGGGCCCGATTTACAGCACTCTGACGCGGGTGGAACTAGAGGATTGATAAAGGCGGCCTGCTACTAAAAAAAGGTCAAACGGAGCCCAACACACCTACCCTTGGGCCAAATTTTTTCACCACGAACCATCGGACGGTAACAACAACCACAGCGTGCTCGTCAAACAGCGATGCGCCAAAATTGAAGAAGCCTTGCGTGTGCTAAATCTGGTTTCCCGAGTTTCCCGGTCTCCTCTCATCGATACCAGGGCAGTTTTCGGGTCAGGTATTCAGCGAGGAATTCGTTAAAGCCCCTCTCCCTAAGGAGCCTCTTCAGACTTTCTCCCTCAATAATTCGATAGCCCTGGGCGATGGATTCCGAGACGTGTTTTCCAAAGGAAATGCGCTGGGCCATCGTGTCTTTAATTAGCGCTAAAGCATCCGTCCACTCCCTTTTGACCTCAAACACGACCCTTCCCGCCGCGTCGACCATCGGCCCGGCCAAGCACTTCCCCGAGCCGAGATGCTCCTGCACGAAATCCTTGGCCGATATGTTCGGCGGAGGTCCCACGCGCGTTTTTACTCCGGGCAACTTGGATACGCTCAGCTCGACGAGAATGACGGATTTGGCGTTGGACCAGACATCGCTGCGCAACACCTCAAACCCCTCCTGCACCAGCCGGGTCACGATGGCCCGCTCCGTCTTGCGGAGCTGAGGATAGAGAACGTCCGGAACCACCAGTGGCGAACGGAAAACGATGCAGAAAAGCTTTGTCCCGCGCCTCCTCAGGATTCTGCCCAGTCCCGCGGGCGTCAGCAGCCTCACCGGCCTCGGAAAGAAGAACCTCAGGCCGGGCTTATCCAAAAAATCCTGGCAGGCACGGACAAATATGGAAAAGTTCTGCAACGAAACCGCGGCGGCGGCGTTGCGGTGGGGATCGACCGGGTCCACCACCACAAGGGGCTGGTTCTCGAAGATCAGCCTCGCCTCCGACTTTTCCGGATAATAGGATAAGATGTCCACAACCTCGCCCGGCACCCACTTGCTCGCTTCCTCGACCAGCCGGCTGAAGGAGCCATAGTGGAGAATCAGGAGCTCGCAGAGATAACCGGAAAATCCCTGCTTCTTCAGCTCGGCCCCGTAGACCCCGCTGCCAGAGGCGAACTGCTTGAGCAGCAGCACCTCGTCGGCCAGCTGAGGTGTGAGCCTTGACTTGACATAGCGCTGGTGATGCGGCGACCGGTCAACCGCGCTCTTGATCATCTTGGGGTCGGTTACGTCAAAGCAAGGGACCAGATCTATATCGAGGCCACGAAACTTCATCGTCACATAGGGGTGTTCGGCAAACTTTTCCTCACCCGCCGGACCGGCCACTTCCCGCGCCACCGCCAGACCTCTCCGCTCCAGCTCCTCGCGGGTGAGCGTCTCCTCAAAGAGAATGAAGACATCGATATCCGGGTCCTGGCGGAGCCAAGTACCCCGGGCCACCGAGCCGACGAGCATGGGCTTGGCCGTGAATCCCAGCTTGGAGATGGCCTCGCTGGTCCGGCGAATCACCTCCGAAGCCACCTCGTCCACGAGCCTTATGTCGGCCGCGGTTGGCTTGACCCGCTTAAGGACCGTTGCCAGAATCTCGGACATTTTCCCCGAGACTGATTCACTGGGGCGAAATAAATTGTTAGCGCCATCAGCCGCAACCAACTGGAACCTGATTTATACTAGAAAATCAAAACAAAAGGGAAGAGGCATGAAGAAATCGTTTGAATCTTTGGTCGAAAAATCGCGATACGCGATGGTGGTCGGGATCGGGGGAGGCGGCGATGTCGTCGGCGCCATACCCACCTCGCGCTACCTCCGCTGGCTTGGAATCCCAACCATACTCGGCGGGCTGACCTGGGAGCGATACGTTAACGACCCGGAGCCCGGCCCGAGGAAGATGGAGGAGATAGTCGACATAGAACTGCTCTCGCCCACGGTGGGTCTGGCCAACGGGAGAACGAGGACAACCAAGGGGGTCCGCTTCACCGAATCCGCCGTTGCCGAGGTCCTTCAGGAGAAAACCGTGCTGATCGACCTGAACCAGGGTGTAAAGGGCGTCGTCGCGGGCCTTAACGGGGCTATGAGAAAACTCGGGGTCGATCTCTTCGTGGGCATAGATGTCGGTGGTGACGTCCTCGGCAGCGGCTCGGAAAGGGGGCTTCACAGCATGCTCGCCGACAGCATGATGCTCTCGGCGATGGCCAACCTCGAGGTGCCAACCGTCTTGGGCGTCCTGGGCTGCTGCATGGACGGCGAGCTGACGCTTGACGAGTTCAACCGGCAGCTGGCGAAGATTGCCAGCTACGGTGGGCTGCTCGGTGCCCGGTGCCTCACCCCCGAGGACATCGAGATCCTGGAAAAGGTGATACCTGAGACCAAGACCGAGTCTAGCCTGCTCGCCGTGAAGGCCGCGCGTGGACTTACCGGAGAAGTGGAGATTCGCGGGGGCCGCTGTAAGGTGATGGTGACCCCGATGTCCGCGCTCACCTTTTACCTAGATACCAAGATCGTCTATGAACACATCAACAAGGTGGCGAAGGACCTGGCCTCAACGACGAGCTTGGACGAGGCCAACGAGATATTGAAGCGGGCGAATCTGCCCAGCGAGCTGGAATTTGAAAGAAGCTTCGCCTGGAAAAGGTATCTGAAGTAGAAGCTCTCCTCCTGATCCGCTGAAAAACGGGTCCAATTTGGGAAAAATTCCAAGGCGTGAAACCAAGACTCCACCACGCTGTCCACGGCCGCGGTCCCGCCGCTTATACCGAGCGATTATTAGGCAATCAAACCAAGTAACTTCTGATCACCATGAGCAACTCCCAACGGGCTTTCACCGGGGCCTTGAGCAGGAATGCGCCGGCCATCAGCTTCATGACACTAGCCTTTCTGATAATCATGTTTCTAAGCACCGCCTACTTTCTGCTGGCATTCGACCGCGAGCAGTTCCTCAATCTTCCCGAGGTCCAGAGATATGACAACCTGTTGGAAAATGTTACCGTGATGGACGAATGGTCGAGGACAAAATTCTACTGGTCGAACAACATCCGGGTCGCCGGCATCTACGCGGCAACCTTTCCGTTCTACACCAGTACCGCCTCCATCCTTATGACCGGCCAACAGATCGGTTTGGCCCTAGTATACAACTATCACCTCTACGGCCCGATCGTCCTGCTGACGTTCCTGGCGGTCATTTTTCTCCACGGGACGCTCGAGCTCACCGGGGCCTTCGTCATCGGGGCGGCCTCACTGCGGCTCGGTTGGGACCTGTGGAAAACTCTGGGAAAGCTCCTGAAAACAGGGAAAGTAAAAATTACCCGGAAGAAGATGGCTGCTGCAAAACAGCGTCTAATCGACTATCTCGCGCTCATCCTTCTGGGCTCAATTCTGATAATTCTGGCAGCTCCGATCGAGGCCTACCTATCACCGAGCGCCAGCGCCTTGTTTCTGTTCTCGCCGTTTCTGGCAATTCTTCTCATCACCGCCGCGATGCTGTTCTTCGCCTCGGTCATAAAAGCGGGATTTTCGGGCATGATTGGCGAGATATCGGTAGTGCTGAAGGAAGTCAGGGAGCCGGCGAGGGGAAGATGGAAGCCGAGCCACCTCCCACTGCTGACCTTCATAATATTCTCCCTGCTGACGTGGCTGGGGCTGCTAATCTGATCCGCACGCTGCTATCGCCAAAATCAAGACGGCATTGCAGTTATTATTAACCGCGATGAAATCTAGGCTTGATAATCATGGAGAAGATAACTCTGGGAAAGCTGCCCAACGTGCTGACGGCAAGGGAACTAATCGACCTCGCCTTCAAAAGGGCAGCCGAGGGGGCAACCAAAGCCGAGGGGACACCGCGAGAGGTAGCCATTGAAAGGGAACGGCAGCGCATAACGATAGCGACGACGACGGTGGCCGAGCACCTCAAGGAGATAGTCGCCGCCTTCCCCTCCCTGGCCAACCTCCCTCCGTTCTACCGGGACCTAGTGGAAGCCATTGAAGGCATCGACGAGCTGAGGAAGGCGCTGGGCGCGATCAGCGGCGGCGCCAGGGTCGTGGACAAAATCAGGCGGGAACAGCTCCGAAGGCTCAAGCTCATCAAATATCCGGCTGAAGCCGCGGCCGTGCGCCGGCAGGCCTACGGCAGGGTTTCCTCGGTGCTGAAGAAATTGGACCGCAGCCTAATCTTTCTGAAAGAGGCCGCCAAGAAGCTCTCGGACCTGCCCGATGTCTACGTTGACATGCCGACCATTGTCATCGCAGGCTATCCCAACGTGGGCAAATCGACCCTGCTGAAGGCGCTGACGGGGTCCACCCCAAAAATCGCCCCCTATCCCTTCACCACCACCGGGCTGCAACTGGGCTATTTCGAACACGGGCACCAGCGCTACCAGGTCGTCGACACTCCGGGATTGCTGGACCGGCCCCTGGAAAAGAGAAACAAGGCCGAGCGGCAGGCGATCACGGCCCTGAAAAACCTCGCCCGGACCATCGTCTTCGTCATCGACCCCTCCGAGACCTGTGGCTATCAGCTTGAGGACCAACTACGCCTTCTGGAGGACCTGAGGAAGTCTTTCCCCGAGACCAGATTTTTAGTGGTGGCAAACAAAACCGACTTACTCAACGAGGAAAAAATAATCGAACTGCGGAAAACACATCCTGACATCCTATTTCTCACCGCAAACACTGGAGAGGGTGTTGATACCCTAAAACAGGAATTGGTCTAGGCCACGTCCGCCAAGGGCAAAATTCAAAGCTTGTAGCCAATCTTCCTGAGGAACTCCTTTCGCCAGGCCACGTCTTTTTCGGCCTCAATTCCCCTGCTCTTCAATCCGTCCACGACACCCAGAATTCCGCGGCCCTGCTCGGTTTCAACCAGAATGACCTGCAACGGGTTAGCGGTGGCGGCAAAAATGCAGCAGACCTCCTGTACCTCCTTAATCCTGTTTAAGACATTTATCGGGTAGGCGTCTTTAATCAAGATCAAGAGGCTGTGTCCGGCTCCAAGCTCAAGCGCCTTTTTTGCCGCAAATTCCTCGAGTTCCGGATCTGTGCCGCTGTGCCTGACCAAGCAGGGCCCGCTTGACTCGCAGAAGGCCAGGCCAAATTTCAGGCCCGGGATGGAAGTCACCAGCGCCTCGTGCACATCCTCAACCGTCTTGATGAAGTGCGACTGAGCGAGGATCAGGTTGCAGCCCTGAGGAGGAACCAGTTGCACTATTTTTAGCTCCAAATGCTCTCCCCCGGTCAAACTAATCTCTATCGTCCTGCTCTTAAAAATGTCCTGAGTCCCCCGAAAACCGCCTCATCCCTAAATCACTAAATATCTCGCCAGCCGAACATTATGCCGGGGAAAGATGAAAATCAGCCTCAGCGCCGGCAGAGGGCAACATCGGGTGCTGCTTTCTCTCCTGCCTGCCGGGAAAGACCTCGTGGCGGTGATATCTGGGGGAAACCGGCCACACGTGGGGTCGGTGGCGGTGGCAATTCCAAGGCCCAGCCTCAAGAATCCCGCTAGGCTGAGCGCCACCTCATCAACCTTCACCTTGGTGGGGCACAAGGACGACGAGATCGCCAAGGAAGCTTCGGAGGAACTGGCCAGAGAACTGAACCGCGTCGTCGTGGTATCTGTTGGCATCCATCTGAGCAACGCTAGCGAGACCGATATCCAGAAGCTCATGCAAAATGCCAAACGGGTGGTTGAAAAAGCGATAACCGTGCTGAAAAACCGTGAAACTAAAACTGTGCCCTAATCCGATCTGGCTAAAATTTTTCCCACGAAGGTCGCCAACACGATCAATCCGAGCCAGAAAATGAGGTCCATCTGCAGGGCCGAGATGTCGACCCTCCAGGGAGCTGCCGGCGGCCCAATTATCGTGCTGTAGGTGTGGGTGGCCCAGGTGAGGGGAACTCCGTAATCCACGTGCACGTAGTCGGGCCACTCGTAGTAGAAACCCCAGGTCAGGCAGAAGAAGGCGAGGATGGCTAGAACCAGCGCTGAAATGGTCGGGATGAATTTTCTCATACGGCCACGAATGAAGTTAACTTTTTGAACTCTTAGCTTTAACCCGGAGCCCATTAAAGTCGCGCTGGAGGACATCGGGAAAGAGGTTTAAAAGAATGGCGTGGGAAGGGTTAACGGTGGGAAAACGACGATGCCCGCGGAGATTGCCTGGTTGGTGCCCATCATCGCATCCTTCATCATCGGCCTGCTGGTCGGGGCCATCGTTAAAAAGGCCTTCAACCTCATGGTGCTCCTGATCGCACTCATCATCGTCCTCGTCGCCACCGGGGCGCTGAGCCTGAGCTTCCATGATCTGTTTGACAAGGCCATGGAGATCCTTCCCAAGCTCTACGAGGCGGGGAGCGGGTGGCTCAACGTGCTGCCCTACTCATCGGTGGCCTTCCTCCTCGGGCTGGCGATAGGGCTCTGGAAGGGATAAAGGCGATCAATGAGCTTTTCGACAGACGGATTGAACACCAGAGGATAAAGAAATATGGCGAGCACTCCAAGATAAGGACGGCGATAAGGGAGGAGCCGGTAAAGCTGGCGCAGTATCTGAGGGGGGAGAAAGAAAATTACGATGCTGTTGGGGTTATTCTATGAAAAGAAAAATAGCTATTCTAGGAATAATTACGATTGCTCTTTTCGTGTCTTTTCTTGCTGGATTTTACTATTCTACCGTCAAAAGTCCGTTAAGGGCCTCGGAAGATGCGAAAAAGATAAAAAATTTAAAAAGTAA
>NZ_JBMFOX010000028.1:0-13054 GCF_049969415.1 Hadarchaeum sp. (SeqCode) | reverse complement strand
TCCAGCCCCCAGCCGCCAAAACACCGGTCTCAGGACAATTTTAAAAATTTAATGTAACAATGCAGCAACTAAAGGCGTCATTTCAAACCTACCGATTTCTCTTTATTTTTAAGAAACAATATCTGGCTGGAAGAACATGAACGCGCTAATTGTCAGGCCGTCGAAGCTTGCGGGCGAGATAACCGCGCCACCATCGAAATCATACACCCACCGCGCCTTCATGATAGCGCTGCTTGCTGAGGGAGAAAGCGTTATAAGGGATCCCCTCATCGGCTACGACACCATGGCTACGATTGAAGCGGTAAGGGCGATGGGCGCTGAGGTAACTCAAGAGGGCAAGGTCTGGAGGGTGCGCGGCACTGGCGGAAATTTAAGACCGCTCAAAAGATTGATTGACGCGCGCAACTCGGGCACCACCATCAGGCTGATGAGCGCCATTGCCGCAATCTCTCCGGAGCCCATCAAGCTCACCGGCGACCAATCAATTCTGCAGCGTCCGATGGGCCCCTTGATTGAAACGCTGGCCGAACTTGGTACAAAGGCCAGATGCGAGGGAAAGGAGGGCCGGCCCCCCGTCATCGTCGGCGGCGGGTTGGAGGGAGGCGATGTGGAGATTACCGGAGGCATAAGCTCCCAATTCATCTCGGCCATTTTGCTCGCCGCGCCCTATGCCAAAAATGACGTCAGCCTCACCATCACCGGTGAGCTGCGCTCGAAACCCTACGTTGAGATCACGCTGGAACTGCTCGAAAGGGCGGGTGCAAAAATAAAGCACGACGGCAAGCTCATGAACTTCAAAATTCCTGGAGGACAGACCCTGAAGCCGATTAAGATAACCATCCCCGGAGACTTCTCCTCGGCGGCCTTTCCGCTCGGGGCTGCGGCGATAACCCGCTCCACCGTAAGGGTGAACAACTTGGACATCAAAGGAGCTCAGGGCGACAAGCGCATTGTGACGCTGCTAAAGGACTTCGGCGCAGAGGTGAAGGTTTCCGAGAACGCCGTCGAGGTCTCAGGTGAGGGCGAGCTCAGCGGCATCGAGGCGGATTGTGGCGACAATCCCGATCTGGTCCCCATCCTCGCCGTCATCGGCGCAGTCGCGGACGGAAGAACTAGGCTGACCAACATACCGCACCTGAGGTTCAAGGAGACCGATCGGCTGCGCGCCCTTGCCAACGAGCTGCGCAAACTGGGTGTGGAAGTAGCCGAGTTACCTGATGAGCTGAAAATAGAAGGGGCGGAACAGCTCCGAGGCTCAAAATTATGGTCTTACGATGACCACAGGATGGCGATGGCTTTGGCAGTGGCCGGACTGGTCGCTCAGGGCAAAACGATTGTCGAAAACGTTGATAATATCCCCGTCTCTTATCCGGGATTCGTCGAGGATATGCAAAAGCTGGGCGCGAAAATTGAGATAGTAAAATAAACCAACTCTGCCCTTCCACCTAGATTAAAATAGTCGACTTTCAGACAAAAACGTTAGCATGCAAAAGGCAATGTGTTTAAAGCGTTGCAAATCAGAGGATAGAGCCGAAGAAGCGCGGGCCATTCGAGTTGCTCAGATGTCTTCTATATTTTCTGTCGAGAATTCGCAGGGCTCCAAAGGATAAAAAACCGATTAGAAACCCGACTCCGTGGGCAAAGACATCGACGCCCGGTGCAACGCTTAGGAAGCTGCTGACATCCAAGACGACCAAAATCAACAGTGAAATGACTAGCGAAAGGGACATCAGGCTGGAATAAAATTTCACTCCGATAGCGCTAAATCTGAGAACTCTCTTTCTTCTCCTGCCTGCCAAGCGCTGGCGCCCCCGCATCAAGAACCTAAAATTGTCCGGAAGATCTTGAATCGCGCATGATAAGACGATACCCAGCGCACCGTAGACAACCCCTGAGGCACCGTATGCAGATTTCAGGCTGGTCAAAAGGAAAGGATACTCCAGAACATTGGCACCAATCCCTGCGAGAAATGCCAGCAATAAAAAACGGCGGCTCAACCGATGCCTGGTCTGTCTGGATTTTCTCAGGTTGATCAGAATGAACAAGGCCGAGGCAAAGATAAAACCCGCGACGTTGCTGAAAATGTGCTCCAAGTCCACGTGAGAAAAAACCGAGGTTAAGATGCCCCAAGGTCGGTCCGCAGAGAGCCACAGCCAATCCAGTAAGGAGGGGTAAAGGAAAAGGACGGCAAAGAAACTGAAGTTCAACGTCAGGAAAATTAACAGAGCCGTGAAAACCGGACGAAAACCGGAGAGAAATCTTGAGGGTCTCATGCCATCCACCAATATTTACCCCTAGAAGATCAATAAAAGCTGCCAAAAGTGCGCTGCATCTAAAAAAGTAAGCTGCTTTTGAATCTTAAAGTCAAAATAAAAAATAAAACCTTTTTGGAGCGGTTGCCACAAATCGAGGTGTTATAACCCTCAGGCACCGCTCCCCATCCGATCACGATTCGGTTGAACCGCGACCAACGCTTGAGATTTTGGTTGCCCTCTATCGTTTAAAAACTTACGGGCCCCGTCTTGATCCCCGGCGTTTCTGGAAGCATTCCCTGCAGTAAACAGGTCTGCCCTCGGTCGGCTGGAAGGGAACCTCGCACTCGGCGCCGCAGTCTGAGCAGGTTGCCTTGTGCATTTCCCTGGGTCCAAACCTCCGTGGCCCGCCGTATCTTCCACCATATGCCATTTTACTAACTCTCCTATTTTTTCTCAGATACGGTGCGGAAAAACAGTTTCAACCATTTCTCCTATGTCCCTTCGAGGGACCACACGTATCTTGGACTACCATATCCTTCCTTGCTTAAATAATGCTCGGTCCGGGCAACCCGCTCAACTTCGGCTAAATTCGCCTAAGCTCAAAGTCCCACGGTTTTCTGGACGGCTTTTACGATCGGTGTCAACAAGACGCGGGTGATGAATTTCAGCGTCTTAGATCTACTGATCATTCTAGCGATGGTGGGTGAGGTTCTGTAATAGAGCGAGACGAACAGCCTGCCGGCGCTCTCCCTCATGAGATAGTTGTCCCGGAAAGACCGGAGTACGTTGATCTCATGCGCCATCGAGGTACCGAAGGCCGCGGTGGCGATGAAGCAGCCACCCCCACGACGCTCAAGGTTCAGGTTAAATTCAGTCTTATCCTTAGCACACTGATAGACCAGATGGGGGATTTTTCTCGTAGTCTTGCCCCGCAGCGTCCGCGCCGTCTTTTCAACTTCCTTTCTCCCCTTTATCTCCATGGGGAGGCCGCAAACGGGACAGAGGATCGTGGGGACGGAGATGAGCGTTCTCGGGTCCACCTCGGTGAACTTTTTCTTCCCCTTAGGTTGCTCTGGCTTTTGAGCTTCTTTTACCCTATCTTTCTCGCCCTCTTTTATCGGCTCCTTTGCCATCAGAATCCTTGAGTTACTGGGTGCGACCGGCTATTAAACTGTTCTCCTTGGAAAATGACCCCGCCATAAAGCAGGCTTTTAGTTGCACCGTTCTCTTACTTTAGATAAGATTCGATGCCCACTGTCTTATCCAGTATAATAATGGCAATTACCGCGATAATTATGTATATCGCTGCTGCCGCCGCTACATCTGGCGTAATCGCCGTCTTGATCCTGGTGTACATGTTTATTGGAAGCGTGGCCGACCAAATCGTCGTCAGCATAAGGCTAGTCACAAATTCATTCAGACCCAAGACAAACATAAGCAGCCCTCCCGACATTATCCCGGGCAGTAGTGCCGGAATTGTAATGTGGATGAACGTGTAGATCTCATTGGCTCCCAGACTCATCGAGGCGTTCTCCAGATTTGGATCCATGCGATTGACGGCAGAAGAGGTGGACCAGAGCATGAAAGGAAGATTTATCTCCATAAGGGCGAAACCGATTCCCAAGATGTTGCCCACCAAGCCAGCGCGAGCATAGATAAACAGCAATGAGATGCCCTGCACCACCAGCGGAACGGTAAAGGGAAGCAGCAGATAAACTTGTATCGCGTTTCTTGCCTTTATTTTATATCGGAGGAGGCCATAGGAAGCTAAAGCGCCTATAGGTATCGCTAAAATTGTGCAGAATGTTGCGGCAATCAAGCTGTTTTTCAAGCCCGTTTGGAACCATGGAGAGGTTAAAGCAGTGAAGTACCATTGAACTGAAAATCCTTCGGGAGGAAAGGTCACCCTCGGAGCACTAGTGAAGGAGCATATCAACACGATCAACAGGGGAAGAATAAAAAATAACATGATGCCGGCCAAAAAGATCTTGGTGTACCATCTCAAGCCATCACCTTCCTCTGATGAAGATGTTTCCGATCTTTCCTATTCTAAGGATTATGTAAACAATCGCCGAAAGCGTTATCACGAGAACCACGCCCATCGCCGCACCGTAGGGATAATTCACGGCGTTGAAAATCATCATGTACATCACGTTAGCCACAAAGTCAAACACGCCGCCGCCCAGCAGGTCTGGGTTTGCGTATTCGGTGGCCCCTATGGCAAACGTCACTATCAGCGCTCCAAGGATTCCCGGTTTTAGCTGGGGCAGGACAATGTGGAAGAAGCACTGCCTGGGGGTGGCTCCGAGGTTCTGGGCCGCCATTTCCGTGTATTCGCTAACTGCGGTCACCGCGGGAGCGATGAGAAGAATTGTCATGGGTAGCAACATATGAAGAAGCCCGATCAGAACGGCATAGGGTGTGTTGACCAAGCTGATAGGGGTATGAAACAGCTGTTGGGCCACCGACCCCAGCAGTCCTTTCTCACCCAATATTATCAGCCAAGAATAGGCCTTGACGATTTCCCCTATGAAAAAGGGGACCAAAGTCATCAATAGCAGCGCCCTTTTGAGCATCAGTGACTTGGTTCTCACCATAAAATACGCGTAGGGAATTCCGATGAGAAGGCACAGTATGCAAGTTATCGTGGTGAGAGTGAAAGTCCTTATGAAAGAGGAAACGACGCCCTCCGTCGCGAATACTCGAACATAATTTTCTATGGTAAAAACAGGGATGAAAATCTGGATAATATCGTATTTAAAAAAACTAACGAGTGAAAAATAAAAAAGGCCAACCGCCATTATTCCCACGGAAACTAATGCCGGGAGGGTTAGTAGATAACCCACTCTTTTTCTCGCCCAAAGGTAAATTTTCGCCTTCATCGAATCGGAATCTCTCTCAGCCGCCATAGTAATTGCGCCCCTTCATGCCTATGGTAGGGATTAATCCCGGCTTCAGCCCGTGATTTCTTGGAACCTAGCAAACCATTCCTTCTGGTACTTCGCTAGGACATTCTCCGGCACAAATATGTTCATTGCCCAGTGCTCAGGCTCGGTGGGGAACGCGGGGTCGCCCTTCATATAGTCTGGAATCGGCGCGCCAACGGCCAGTGGTGGACATCCCAGAAGTTCCGCCCACTTGCCCTGGACCTCTGGATCACAGGCGATGTTGATGTACTGCTTGGCCCAGTAATCACGTTCTGGCGGCAGATTTTTAACCACTTCCAAAGCATCTGTGTGCACTTCAACGCCTTCCTTAGGAACCACCCAAGCAACCTCTGCTCCCGCTCTTTTCGCCTCGAAGACGTTAGTCAGGATGGTAACCAGCAGCGCCATTTCCTTTCTCTCGATCCACATGGAGAAGTCCGGGTCTTCACCAAGTCCCCCGATGCTTGGGGCCAAGGTCTTGAGCAGGTCCCATGCCGCCTCCATCTTTTCAGGATGGGCTAAGACCTCGCTCATCTCAACGCCCGCCAGTCTGGCCAGAACTGCGTGGAAACCTATGCCATCGTCGTACATCGCTATTTTGCCCTTGTACTGCGGCTCCCAGAGCACCCGCCAAGAATCTGGCACTTCCGAAACCAAGCTCGGCACATATGCCAACACGTAGGTGTAGGCATACACGTTGACATACGGCCATTTGTCACCGTATGACACCATTACGTCTGCCCCGGGCTTCGCCTCAGGCCTCATCTTGGCAAGGTTTGGAACCTCAGATAGAGACATCGGAGAAACGAGCCCCCACTGCGCTTCCAGATACGAGTTGGTAGATATGGTCCAGTTTACATCAACAGGCGGCACCTGCCCTGCAGGTATTATCTCACGAAGTCGCGTCTGCAGCTCACTGTCCTCGGTGTAATCGTATTCAACTTTTATTCCAGTTGCCTCTTCAAATGCCTTGCTCACAGCCTCATCAAGTGCGCGCTCCCAGCCACCGCCCCACGCCCGGACAACTATGCTCTTCGGCTTCTCTGCTGTAGTTGACGGTTGACCTACAATCCAAATTGCTGCCCCTACCACAATCACTATCCCTACTATAACTGCAATCACTATACTCTTTTTCATACGAGCTAAATTATATGGCGCCATTTAAATATTTTACCCATTAGCAGTGCCAAGAAAAAGTGGATGGTACCGGAGAGCAGAGACTGATGCAACCATTGCCGAAGAAGCCTTTGACTATCTTGAAGCACCGATTGAAAGAATTGACGCCCCACACATTTCAATAACTTTTAGCCCACATCTGGAGGATTTTTACATCCCGAGAGAAAGAAAATAGAAGAAACTTTTCAGGGGCTCGTCGGTGAAAAATGAGAAAATTTTAGCGGTGAAACGGCCGAAACCAAAAATCGACTTATATGATTTTTAAACGGCCTGTTATTAAAAGTTAAAAATTATTTTGGGAACCATCTAACGTTCTCCGGAGTTACTTTCATGTAGACCTTTTGTCCCTGCTTAAAAACTTGCTTTGGGTCCCGGTCAATCGCCTTGATAATGGTTCCTTCGAGATCAAGTTCGTACTTAATGAAGTTGCCTGAGAAGAAGTTCTGCGCCACTATGGCTTCCAATGCAAAAATATCGTCCTTTGGCCGGTTTCCGAAAAGTTTAATGTGCTCCGCCTTAATCGAAACATGGCCTTCGCCCTTGGCCTCCTTGGCGAGGGGGAGGATAACTCCTTCCACGGACTTGAAAACTGTTCTGCCATCCTTTTTCACCGCGACACCATTAAAGATGTTTGTTGTACCAATGAACTCCGAAACAAACAGCGTCTTCGGATCGTTGTAGATTTCCTCAGGGGTTCCCATCTGCTCTATTCTTCCGCCATTTATGACGAGTATTCTGTCACCCATGGTCATGGCTTCTTCCTGATCGTGGGTTACTAATAAAGTAGTCGCACCGACCCTGTCGTGAATCTTCTTAATCTCACCTTGCATTTCCTCTCTGAGTTTTCTGTCGAGAGCACCCAGCGGTTCGTCGAGAAGAAGAATAGACGGTTCAAACACGAGGGTCCGGGCGATGGCGACCCGCTGCTGCTGGCCACCACTAAGCTGAGTTATCCGCCGGCTACCCAGCCCAGCCAGTCCGACGATTTCCAGCATTCTCTCGACTTTCTTTTTTATCTCGTCCTTGGGCAGTTTTCTTATCTTCAGCGGGTAGGCAATATTATCAAAGACATTCATGTTCGGAAAGAGCGCCATGCTTTGAAAAACGACCCCGACATTTCTGCGATATGGCGGCACGTCGTTAATCCTCTTTCCATCGAGGATGATGTCCCCCGAATCTGGCTTAACAAAACCAGCAATGCACATCAACAGAGTGCTTTTGCCAGAACCCGATGGGCCCAAGATGACCACGAGTTCTCCCTTATTCACGGAAAAGCTGACTTCACGCAGGGCCTCGCATTCCTCGTATTTCTTACTCACACGGTCGATTTTCAAGATTGCTTCTGTACTCATTCTGCCACCCCTGCTTCTTGCTCCGCTTGTCTATTTTTCAAGGTGGATAAATTTAAGCCTTGCTTTTTTTATACTTCATTTTCGAAACGAATTCAGTCCAGCGTCCCTTTTATGCCTCCAATCTGGCCGATTTTCCAGCTGTTTTCCCTCAAGGTCTCACGGATACAGTCACCGAGCGCACGGCAGGCCGCCTCCCAAGCATGGTGGGGATCGCTGGCCCGCTCAATCTGGACGTGGACGGTAGCCCGGCAACCCTGGGCAAACCCCTCAAAAAACGCAACCATGTCCCGGTTCAGGACGTCCTCAACGTGGTCCGCATCCTCAAGGCATTTCGGCAGCTCGATGAAGGAATTGCTCCGGCCCTCAACGCTGAGGCAAACCCTAGATCTAGACTCATCCATAACTCTCACCGAAAAACCATAGCCGTTGACGCCCACCTTATCCTTTCTCTGCTTGAACAGATTCAGCACCAGGTTCCCCAGCATGATTCCGGAATCCTCACAGATGGTGTGGCTTAATTTCTTTTTTGTCGACCCCATCTTCAGTCTAAGGTTGAAACAACCGGCGAATCTAACTTGGTCCAGCATGTGATCCAGAAAATCCAAGCCGGTGCTGATTTCAGACTCAACTTTGTTCTTCAGCGAAATTTCACCCTGAATCACCAGCTCAGTGGTTCTCCTTTCTAAGCTGACGTGGTTCACGTCAGCCGATATTAAATTCAGCCCGAGCTTGTGTGCGTTCATTGCTTCTCAAACCTTATCTTTGCTGAATTGGCGTGGGCCGGGAACCCCTCATACTCGGCTATAGTGACCAAGGCCTCCTTCAGCGACTCCAGCCCCTTCCTGCTGAGCTTTTCAACTGTTGGCTTCTTCAAAAAGGTCTCCACGTCCAGACCCGAGGTCCATTTGGCCGTGCCGCCGGTGGGGAGCACGTGGTTGGGACCCACCACATAGTTGCCTCCGGAAATTGGCGAATAGGCGCCCACGCAGATAGTACCGGCGTTCTTGATCATTCTGAGGGTCTTCTCCGGGTCCTTGGTTTGAATTACCAAGTGCTCAACCGCATAATCGTTGACAAACCTGACGCTTTCCTCAAAACTCTTCGTGACTATTATCGCGCTGTACTTCTGCATGTTTTCCTTGATAAAGTTCTGTCTCATCTCGGATAGGGTTCCTATCATCTCATCGATGCAAGCGGCCACTTCCTTAGCCAGCTCCATTGAGTCCGTCACCAGTACCCCTGCCGAATCAGGGCCATGTTCGGCCTCGTTCAGAATATCCGCCGCGACGAACTTTGGATTCGCGGAGGAATCAGCCAGAACCAAACCCTCGCTGGGACCAGCAGGCAAATCAGTTTTTACCATATGCTGCACCAGCATCTTGGCCGCCGTTACATAAGGGCCTCCGGGGCCGGCAATGCAGTGCACTGGTTTTATCGTCTCGGTGCCGTAGGCCAGCGCCGCTATGGCGTGTGCCCCGCCCATCTTGTAAATTTCATCCACGCCCTGCATATCTGCCGCCACTATTGTCGCTGGGTCCAGCTTGCCGTTGCTCATCGGAGGACTGCACAACACCGTTCTCGATACCCCGGCTATTTTTGCCGGCACAGCCAGATGCACCGCCACGCTGGGGAAGCGCCCCTTGCCACCGGGCACGTATAGTCCAGCGCTCTCGATCGGCACAACCAGACGTCTCGCCTCAACGCCCGGTGAGATTTTTACCCTCAGTTCCTTAGGCAGCTGCCGTTTATGAAAGAGCCTCACGTTTTTCGTCATTATTTTCAGCGCTTTCATCACCTTGGAGTCGACCAAGCGATAGGCTTCCTCGATCTCTTCCTTTGAAACCCTCAGTTCGTCCGCCTTCAGATCCGCGCCGTCAAATTTCTTTATGTACTCAACAAGCGCCTGATTTCCCCGGCTCTGAACATCCTTCATGATTGGCTTTACTTTTTCCATGAAGGACTCGATATCCCTCATTCCTCTTCTCAAAATTGTCTGAATTACCTCAGCGGGTGCTTTATCCAGCTCAATAATTCTCATTCAACACCCTTACCACACTTGGCTGTTCTGTATAAAAATCTTAGTCACCTCGTTTAACTGTGGCGCAAAATTTAAAACATCGGCTGCTTACTTCTTTTTGACTAATATGGGGAGGCTTGACGGTAAGGTAGCTCTGATAACCGGTGCCGGCGGTGGCATCGGCCGGACCGAGGCGGCATTGTTTGCGCGGGAAGGCGCCGTAGTGATCGTGACAGACATTTCTGCCCAAGCCGGAGAAAAGGTGGTCGATGAAATAAGGAGGAACGGTGGCAAGGCCGAGTTTATGAGACTCGACGTGACCGTGCCCGGGGAATGGCAAAAAGTGGTAGATGAAGTCATGAAAAAATATGGCAAGGTGGACATACTAGTGAACAACGCGGGGATACTGATATCAAAAAGCGCGGAAGAACTCACTCCGGAGGAATGGGAGAGGGTCATCAAGATCAACCTCACCGGCACCTTCTACGGCTGCAAGTACATTCTGCCGGCGATGAAAAAGGCCGGGGGCGGCTCCATCATTAACACCTCATCGATCATGGGGATCGTGGCCTTTCCGAACGAGCCTTCGTACGATGCCTCCAAGGGCGGCGTCAGGATGTTAACCAAGGCCATGGCTGCCGACTACGCCAAATACAACATCCGGGTTAACTCCCTTCACCCGGGAAACACCAGAACCGAGATGAACGAGCCTTGGTTAAAGGATCCTGAAAAGGCCAAAGAGCTGATAGGCCCAACGCCGATGAAAAGGGTGGCGGAACCCATTGAAATTGCCTATGGCGCGCTGTTCCTAGCTTCGGACGAGTCCTCGTTCATGACCGGGGCCGAACTGGTCATCGACGGGGGCTATACCGCCGTTTAAACTCGTCTTCCGATCTAATGCTGGCAAGTCCTTACCGACTATTTCCTGTTCTTCGTCCTTACTCCGATCCTCTTCGTCGCTGTGTACACAATCGTCTATTCCTACTTTGCCTATCAAAAAGAGATGAAAACTGAACAACAATTCGAAAAATAAACTTGGCCGGCAAAAGTTCTGGTGGACCCAGCGGGATTTGAACCCGCGACCCCTCGCCTGCGAAGCGAGTGCTTTCGGCTTGGATTTCTCCAATCTGCCGCTGAGCTATGGGCCCACCACTTCAATTAGTTTTAATCCCTCATTAAATACTTGCTGACGTGGGTCGGATTAAGATCATCAAAAATTGCTCAGCGGACGGACGGTCGGGTTCAACTCGCGCGGATCATTCTCAGGAGTGAAAACAGGACCGGTCTGGATTTCGTCTCTACGCTGATAAAAGCGGTGGAAAGAAACTTAAAATTGACCGCGACACATCCTCAAAAAATATTCATGTAGTCTGGTGTCCGTAGTCAACTCCGGGTGGAAGGCCACCG
The DNA here is from genome assembly GCF_049969415.1 of Hadarchaeum sp. (SeqCode). Lineage (NCBI taxonomy): Archaea > Methanobacteriati > Hadarchaeota (SeqCode) > Hadarchaeia (SeqCode) > Hadarchaeales (SeqCode) > Hadarchaeaceae (SeqCode) > Hadarchaeum (SeqCode) > Hadarchaeum sp. (SeqCode). The sequence goes on along the minus strand of NZ_JBMFOX010000028.1, from coordinate 1,920 downwards.
CAACCATGTTCCGCTGTTTAACCCCCACTATTTTCCCCATGAACTCGGCGATGACCTCAGCATCGCCCCAGACTTCTTTCACCACCGGTGCTCTGATGAAGACCCCGGGAAATGGTTTCTCGCCCAAGATAGGGATATTTAGCTCCGCCTCAAACGACTCCCGCTGCCTGCCAAAGGCATTTCTCACCACCGCGATGTCCATCAGCCCCAGCAGCGGTTGCTTGGTCCGCGCCACCTGCTCGTCGCCACGCTTGGCCAGCACGACCATCCCGGCACAGGTCCCAAGCAGTGGCACCCCTGATTCTGCCAGCCTTTTCACCGCGTCGAAGATTTCCGTGATCTTCATGAGCTTGCCGATGGTGGTGCTCTCGCCGCCGGGAATGATGATGCCGTCAACTCCTTCCAGCTGCTCGGGCCGGGCAACCCAGACAGCCTCACCCTGCTGGCCGCTGGCCACAAGGGCCCGCCTGACGGCCTCGATGTGTTCGCTAACCGCACCCTGGAGTCCGATGACGCCGATTCTCATAATTCCACCACATCTTGATGAATTAACTTGAACGCCATTTTATCCTTTCCGCTGAACCTGAAAAAGGCAAATATGATGTTGCCCTTTCTCACTCCACCGGCATCTCGTCAACGTCCCCTCACCGCGTTCACTCAATCAAAAGCCAGCCCAGAAAAAAGCCGGTTTCCATTCCCAGCTAAAGCTGGGCCAAGAACAGAAGCTGCACGCGGGTGTCGGCCAACTCGTTAGCGATGATCTCCGCCACCTTTTTAATAACTAAGTATCCCCGCCGGCAATCCTTTTTGAAAATCTTGTTGACCAAATCATCGGCGACAATGGTGGCGACCTTGACCTTATCCAAACAGCGGGCGTAGGTGGTGTATCTTTTGGTGCGGAGAAGTGCCGGGTAGCCGAAAAACCTGCCCTTGGTCAGCGTATAAACGGAGATCCTCTTCCCCGCTCCGGCTTCCAGCTCTATCGAAACCCTTCCCTCCAACACCATGTAGATCTTCTCGGCCTGATCCCCCTCCTTAAAGATCAGGTCCCCCTGCTCATAATCCTCCACTTCCGTCATCTCAGCGATGTCCTTCAGCTCATCGCGCTTTAAAAACTCAAAAATGTCCATCCCCTTCAGAACTTCCGGCCTCACCGCCATTTAGCCACCAATCCTTAATCCTCCAGCTCACTTAAAACTCTAACTGCCAGCTCAGGCAATTTTTCCTCGATGATGTTGCTCAGGCGGTCTCCCCAGCCGACCTCCTTGGGCTGAATGCCGACGATTTTCACGTTGCTCAGGTCGTGGCCCAGCTGCTTGCCCAGCTTGATAACATCTACCAAATTGAACTCGTGTAAGGAGAATTTTATTTCATCCGCGATCATTAACAGCTCTTCGGCTCTGAAGCTGGCAATATAACCGGGCTCCTTACCCATGTCAACGGCGTCAACTAAGACCACGCGGTCAAATCCTTTAATCTCCTCGAGAAGATCAACCCCCAGCGTCGCCCCGTCAACAATTTTAACGTCCCTGCCCAGCCCCCGGTTCCTTAGGAACTCAACGCACCTCATCCCGACGCCTTCGTCTTTGAGAAGTATGTTCCCTAGACCAACGATGAGCTTCCTTTCAACCAACAAAATCTACCTTTAAAAGATGACAGGAACAGGAAATGCAGGGATCGTATGCCCTTACCAGCATCTCCAGCAGCTGAACGATTTCCTCCTTCGGCCGGTCAAGGATCTGGGGCACCAGTTCCCTCATGTCCGCCTCGATGTTGGCCAGATTTTGAGCCGTTGGGATGATGCAGTTGGCCGCGTCAATTGTGCCGTTGCCGTTGATGCGGTACTCGTGGATCAATAGCCCCCGCGGCGCCTCTACCACTCCGACCCCCCAGCTCTTCTTGACCGCGGGCAATCTGGCC
>NZ_JBMFOX010000027.1:0-14592 GCF_049969415.1 Hadarchaeum sp. (SeqCode) | reverse complement strand
CGGTGAGACCAGCGCGTGTTTGGCCCGGAATAGCCTCTCCGCCAGCCTCTCCGTGTTCTCGATGATCTCACGGGCGAACCTCGTCCCGCCGTAGAAGTCGGAGTGGTAGCGGCCGGCGAGGTCGCTGGCCAAGGCCTCGCGGACCGCGGCGGAGAGGCAGTTTTCCGAGGCGATGAGGTTGATTCCGCTGGCCCGCAGCCTCTCGTGCTTTCCCACCAGGGCCGCGATTCCGGATCGGGGGCGTTTTTTGACCACGAAAACTCCACAGTTAATGACGCCGGAGTGTATTTAAAACGCCGCCACCGGGCGCGGAATTAAAGTTGGGGAAAATTCACGGTGGGCGTTGGATTCGGATTCGACTCCGGCGATGTGGATTTTTTAAGTTTATCGGCGCTTTCAGGCTTTTCCAAATCATTCTTTGATTAGTTTCGTTTTTTACCTCAAGTTACGATGCGGAAATCTGTTTAGAAACTTGGACAGTTCACGGCCGTGCACACTTCAGATCGCAAAAAACGCGCTTGTTTGCTCTTGATTTGCGCGGCGAGGAAAATTTATGGTTGATACACGAGTATCATCACGGATGAGTTCCCGGTGCCCTCTCCATCGAGCAGTTGAAGCGGCGCCGGTGACATAGCTATGTAGCTGCAGCTCCGACACATCCGCTTAATCTTCGACCGGGCAGCGGTTGGGCCTCAGCCGCTCCACTTGAATTTCCGGAAGAGCAGTTCCCGCTCCTTCTTCAGCACCAGCTCTAGGAACCGGTTGGAGAACCTTGGCTCCTTAGCTAGGATTTCCCTCACTGCCGCAGGGGTCAGCCCCCGTCCGGCCAGCCCCAGCGCGGCCAGTTTCCCGAACTGGGCGATCAGCTTGGCGCTCTCCAGCATCTCCTTCCAGAGGGCAACCTCCCGGCCGCGTTCCACCAGTTCTATCGCCCGCCGCACCTCCTCCTCAGCTTCTTCGACCATCCCCAGCCGGCTCGAGCCGCAGTTGGGGCACCGGGGTTTTTCCTCCAGCTCGTGGATCTGGAACTCCCGGACGTACTTCCTGCAGTCGGTGCAGGCAAAGGTGCGGGCCTCGCTGAGCAGGCGGGCCTTGGCCGCGGCCAGGGCGAGCAGCCTTGTCCGCTCCGGCATCACCGGCTCTAGGGCCAGATAGCGTTGCGCCCAGGCGAGCTTGGAGATCGGGCTCGGCTCCTTTAACCGGCCGAGTGAGACCACCTCGATTTCCCCATTTTTTATCATCTCCAGTACCTCCAGCGTCTTCCTCAGGTCGAGGTCCTTCCGCTCCACCTCCTTGAAGGTCTCCTCGAAGACCGGGGTGCCCCGCAGCGCCCGCGAGAGCTTTTCCAGTGCCGAGCTGGTTATCTCGGCCTCCTTCTCCAACACCCCCATTCTCCTTGCCACTTGGGCCAAACGCCACCGGAAGAAACGGCTCTCCTCGATCACCTTCCTGACGTCCCGCTGCATCTCGGCCAGCCTTTCCCGGAGCAGGGCCACGACGTGATCGGGCTCCAGCGACCTCGAGCGCACCAGGATACGGTAGGGATCGATTGTCGTGGCGGTGGCCTCCCCAGTCTCCTCGGAGGCCCGGTGGGCGAGCACGCGGGCGAGGGTGCGGTTGACCAGGGTGCCGAAGCAGGCGTTGACCACGCAGATGTCCTTCACCTTTTCCACGGTGAGGCGCAGGTCGGTGGGCACGGGCAGGCTGGCGTCCACCTGCTGGTGCACGTCGGCGAGCGCAAGCTGCACCGTCTCCAGTTCGGCGCGATAGGCGGCAGCAAGCTCCGAAACCACCTCTTCGAATTTCCTGCCCGATTTCAGCAACCCCTCGGCCCGGCCCCGGATTCGACCTACCTCCTGCGCCACCGAGAAGGGTACGGGGATCTCCTCCCCGATCCAGGTCGGGATGGCCCCCACCGGGTCTCGGTCCGGTTTCACGAAGACCTTGTCCCGGAAGACTTGGATTATCTTCCAAAGCTCCCCCCCGATGATGAACTTCACCCCCGGCTCCCCATACTCGGCGATGAACGACTCGTCGAGGATCCCCACCGGGCGGTTGTGCTGGTCGTCGATCACCAGATACTGTTTCAGCTCTGGAATCATCGAGAGGTTGCTGTAGTAGTAATCGAACAGCCTTTCGGTGGACCTCGGGCGGGAGAACTCGCGACCGTCATCGGAGACCCACAGCAGGCGTTTTTCCAGGCTCTGGGCGAACCTGAGCACGCTGAGCAGTTCTTCTCGGGTCAGGTCTTGGAAGGGATAGGCGCGGCGCACTGTTTCGTAGGCCTCATCGACCGAAGTCGACCGCTGTGAGGCCAGAATCGAGGCCAGGAAGTGGAGCAACACGTCGAGCGGTTTCTCCGGAACCTGAACGGGCTCCAGCTGATATTCATGGGAGCGGGCGGCGATCACGATGGATTCGAGGGCGTCGTCCGGGTCCTGAACGATGATCACACCTTTGGAGATCTCACCGATTCTGTGCCCGCTGCGCCCCACGCGCTGGAGCAGACGGGTCGCCTGCCGCGGTGAATTGTACTGGATGACCAAGTCGACCCCACCGATGTCCAGACCCAGCTCCATCGACGAGGTGCAGATGAGCCCCTTGAGCCCCCCCTGCTTCAGACCCCTCTCGCCGCGCAGCCTGGTGAACGCGGAGAGCGATCCGTGGTGCACGCCGATGGGGAACTTGACGTCCCATAGGTGGAACCTGCTGGCGAGCACCTCGGCGGTGGCCCGGGTGTTGGTGAAGACCAGCGTTGAGCCGTGCCTCTCGATGAACCCGCGCATCGCCCGCAGCCGCGCGGCCACGGCGGGGAAGGTGTAGAGTTCCGCAGCTAGGGCCTCGTCCTCCTTCTTAGGGGTGGGATAAATGACGCTCAGCCTCACCTCGCGGGCCACGCTGACGTCAACGATTTCACAATTTCTGTCCCTGCCGACCAGAAACTTCGCCACCTCCTCGGGGGCCCCGATGGTCGCGGAAAGACCGATCACCTGGAAGTCGCCTCCCTTGAGATTCCTCAACCTCTCCAGCGTGACAGCGAGCTGGGCACCGCGCTTGTTGTCGGCCAGTTCATGAACTTCATCAACGATGACCAAGCGCACGCTTCGCAGATAGTTTCTGAGCCTTCTGCCCAGCAGCAGAATCTGAAGGGTTTCCGGGGTGGTGATCATCACGTCAGGCGGAATCAGCGCCTGCAGGCGCCTTTCCCTGTTGGCAGTGTCGCCGTGCCGCACCGAGACCCTCAGGTCGAGTTCGCGGCACCATCGTCCCAGCCGGTCCAGCAGGTCTCGGTTCAGCGCCCGGAGCGGGGTGATGTAGATTATCTTTATTCCCGGCTCACGCGCCGGTGCGGTGAGGATGAGGTGCAGCGCAGGCAGAAAGGCGGCCTCGGTTTTACCCGTCCCGGCTGGGGAAATCAGCAGGACGTTTTTGCCCTCCAGTATTCTCGGTAGCGCCGCCTGCTGGGGCAGAGTTGGCTCCCTGAAGCCCATCTCCTCCAGTAGCCTGCGGAGGGGCTTGGCCAGAAGGTCAAAGGCGTTGGCGGCCAAAATACACACCAAGAATATTTAATTTTTGGAGCTTATCTCTTTGCTGAATAAAGTCGGTCTATACCCTTCAAGCTACAGGTAGGCCTTGTCGAGATCAAGTTTCCGGCGCAGCTCCTCGAGACTTTGCCTCAATCCGCGCTCCACCCGATGGTGTTTTTGTGGCAGCGCGGCGCGGAGTTCGTCCATCGATTCCTGATAGCGACCGACTCCGGAGGCCACGATGACGCGGTCCTTCAGCCTAGGGTGCGGGGAGAGGAAGCCGAAGGGGAGCGGTGAACCCTGCTCCAGAATCTCTCTTATCTCGTCGTCTATCTTTCGGGCGGCCATCCTCGCCCCGGCGCCGATGAGCTCGTAGGGATTCTTGAGTTCGCCCTTTATCTGCCAAATCCCGAAGCCCGGGCCGTAGATGAAAAAATCGTTGTAGCCGCGATCGTCACGTCCCGCCAGAAAACGCCATTGGTTCTGAAGTTCTGGCCTCTGCCGGTACTTCCGGAACATCTCCTCCATGATCTCGGAAATGGAACGAACGCTCATCCCGTCCACCCGTACTTGATGCTGAAGTCGGAGAACTCGCCTTTGAAGCTCTCCCACTTGACCTCGACACCGCTCACGTCAGCGCCGGGAGGACCGCGGCGGCAGAAGTCGATCATCTCCTCCATCCTTTCCCGGTCGCCCTCAAAAACCGCTTCGACCCGGCCATCGTAGAGATTTCTGACCCAGCCGGTGACGCCGAGTTCCCGCGCCAGCTCTTGGGTGTAGGCCCTGAAGCAGACGCCCTGGACCAGCCCGCTGACGTAGACGTGAGCCCGGACCTTCATACTATCATCATATTTATCTTTTGCAAAATTTAGGCTTTACATAAAATCTTGGACATAAAAATCTTGCTTTGTCGATCTTCTCCGTTCAAAATCGGCGGTAATGGTTCAAATCCTTTTTTATATACTAAATATATGTATATTGGGAGGTGTGAGCGCTGTCACATGATGCCGGGACCCCGAGGGTTCAAGGAGCTGCCAATCCAGCCCCGTTGGGTTTGATGGCATTCGGTATGACGACGGTGTTGCTCAACTTGGTTAACGCTGGAATCATGCCCCCAAGCGGCATGGGTGTGATATTTGCAATGGGGTTATTTTACGGAGGCGTAGCACAGGTGATTGTTGGCGCATTGGAGTTCAAAAAAGGAAATACCTTCGGAATGGTTGCCTTTACTTCATATGGCATGTTCTGGATTTCCTTAGTTGCACTTCTGGTCTTTCCATCTTTGGGCTGGGCGGGCGCTGTGGACCCAAGGTCAATGGCCGCCTACCTGATTGTGTGGGGGGTCTTTAGCAGTGTCATGTTTGTTGGCACGCTGAAGCTGGGAAAAGGCCTTCAACTGGTTTTTCTAACCTTGGTCATCCTCTTCTTCCTGCTAGCCGCCGCCGATCTCAGCGGTGTCATCGTGGTGAAAATGATCGCCGGGGTTGAGGGAATATTCTGCGGAGCAAGCGCGATTTATGTAGCCGCCGCTGAAATCCTCAATGAAGTTTACAAAAGAAAACTGTTGCCTCTGTGAATCGGCCCCATTATTCGGCAATTTTTTGTAAAACTTGCCATTTCATGTAGGCGGCGGTTAGTGTGTGCCCGTCCTCCATAGCGTTGGCCAACGGCAGTCAGGGCTAGCTGGTCTCCGCCGCCGGAATAAATTATTTTTCAGGTTCAAAAATAGCGATCGTCGAGCCTTTACTTTTTCGCCGCCGTGTCGAAAGCTGAAATAATGGATGAAGCTCGATTTTTCTTGTTTTCAAAAGAGCCAGATACCTGCTACGGTCCCTTTCCCTGAGTTTTCTCTTCAGCTGTTTTAGTTCCTCGGCTAACCATTTCCTTGATACGGTTATCGCCGGGATACATTTTGGCCGGCGATAAATTTTGTCCTCGTTGAAACGGTATCCTCGGCTTTTCCCCTCGAGGTAAATGAAGTAGAGGTAAAACCCGATGGCTGAGACGGGATCCGGGTGGGACTTGAACCTGTCCAGCTGGGGGTGGTTTCTCCAGCCTTTGGTCCTCCCCCGCAGGACCTCTTGGGCAAGAAGCGCCTCCCTCCACAGCGCCAGCAGCCCTTTGGCGTCGAGATATTTCGGATTGATGGTCCAGAGCCTCAAAAAGAACACCATTAAAGTGTTTCCTCAATGATAAAAATCAACACCGAAGCGCCAACAATAAGTTTAAAAAGTAGGATGTCTTCACTCTAACTAATCAGCACTCACGGAGGAACTGAAGTTGGGATTCAATCGCTGGATAGTAGTGCCCTGCGGCTTCGCCATCAACCTGACGCTTGGCGTGGTCTATGCCTGGAGCGTCTTCCTCAAGCCGCTCATGGGTGAATTTGGCTGGACGGCCGCGGAGACATCGCTGGCGTTCACCATCTTGCTCCTTACCTTTGCTTTCGTAATGATTCCCGCCGGCCGTCTCAACGATAAGATTGGTCCCAGAAAAGTGGCCTCAGCCGGGGGCCTGCTGTTGGGGCTCGGCTTCTTCTTGACCAGCTTCACCTCATCCCTGCCTTGGCTTTATCTGACTTATGGATTCATCGCGGGCGCCGGAGTTGCATTGGCCTACGTGACCCCGATCGCGACCTGCGTCAAGTGGTTCCCGGACAAGAAAGGCTTGATCACCGGGATCATTATCTGCGGCTTCGGCCTCAGCTCGGCATTTCTAGCACCACTGGCAACTTATCTGATAAGCACGATTGGCTGGAAGACCGCCTTCCAGCTTTTGGGAATAACCTTTCTTGTTGTGGCCGTGGGTGGGGCCCAGGGACTCAGGGTGCCGCCGCCGGGTTGGTGCCCGGAGGGATGGAAGGCAACGGGACAGGCCAAGGCCGCACCCGTCCAAGAATACAATTGGCAGCAGATGCTTAGGACGAAGAAGTTTTGGATGATCTGGGTGATGTACACCTTCGGCACGACTTCCGGTCTTGGCGTTATCGGTCACGTGGCCAAGTTTGCGCAGGAAACCGGAATGGACGCCCTGACGGCCTCATTGGCCGTTAGCGTGCTGGCGATTTTTAACGGGCTGGGCAGGATTTCCTGGGGCGGCATTTCCGATCGGATTGGCTGGCCCAAGGCAATGACGATAATGTTCATCATTCAGGCTGCGGTGATGTTCTTCCTTATCGGCGCCACCGGCGTTGCGCTCTTCATCGCCGTGGCCGTGGTGGGGTTCTGTTTCGGCGGCAACCTGTCCATGTTTCCTTCGGCCACGGCAGATCTTTTCGGCACCAAATACTACGGCATAAACTACGGCTTTGTCTTCACCGCCTACGGCATCGGCGGCGTGCTTGGGCCCTACCTGAGCGGATATCTCTTCGACCTTACCAAGAGCTATCTTTGGGCTTTCCAAATCGCAGGCATCCTTTGCGCGGTGGCTGTAGTAATCTCGCTAGTTTTGAGACGTAGTAAATAAACACTGGTTTTCAACAACCAATTTTTACCGGAAAACTCCAGGTGAAAATTTCTGAGGGTTTAGTTCGCCCCTCTTGGAGGCAGCTTTAAAAAATGATAAATAAAGGAAGAAAGATTATTTAGACAGTGATTAGTTTAATTCCCGCCCCTCATGAGAGAAAGTTTGGTCAGCTGGTTGCAGAGTATCTGCTGAAGGAAGGTTGCGTGCATCTGGGATTGGAATTTCCCCAGGAAGTTGAAGCCCGTTTGAACGATTATGCCAGGGGCAAAATTTCCTACGATAAATTGGTGGCGTTTCTCATCGGCGGCGAAGTCATATCCCCCCATTTCGAACCCGGTTTCCGTCCCTTGCTTCAGGTTCTCCCCGAGCTCTACAAAAGGGACAAAAACTTCGGCGCTCATTGCTACGAGGATCTTGATCTCTATAATGACTGGGTCCTCTGCAGGGACGACCTCACCTTAGCCCTGCTGCGCGACGAGGATTGGGATCTGATCGCCGGCATCTATCGGGAACTCGTGAGTGAGACCAGAAGGAGAAACGTTGCCATAGCCGAGAGGCTGGGTGCCCTCGTCAGTGCCTTGGGCGACCTCCACGTGGTGATGGGCAGGCTTCACGCCCCGGACGTCGCCAGCAGGCTTGAAAAGAAATTTGCCCTGAAGACGGTAATTATTGAGGATATCTGTCTGACTCCGCTTGATGAGTCCTTGATCCTGTGCCTCAAGGGTCTGGACCTTGAAGACGCCGAGATATTCGAGTTTCTGCGCCGGCACCGTGAGCTGGCGCTAGAGGCCGAGCGGAAGGTTAGGGAGATAACCGATTTGCTCCGGGACGATGAAATCAGGAAAAGGTTTCAGTTGAAGAGATACAGCGAGATCGCCGCCATTGGATGAACCCCTTTGACCAGAAACTTAAGCCCCGAGGTTCGCCACCGGCACAGGCGCTGGCGATTTTTAAAAGGTAATCGTTAGATTATTTTCTGTCTCGCAGGGTGGTTGGTTGTCCTCGGAAAAGTCGGAGCTCAGGCCCAATCTCTCGGTGCTGGCGTTAGTCTCCTTCGTCCTGGCCTTCTTGGTCGCGCGGTCATTCACCACCCTCTACCCCAACATCGTCCTAATCAGCGGCGGCTTTCACATCCACCACTTCTGGTTTGGCCTAGCGATGATGGCGATAGGCGGCTGGATCGGGATCAGCTATCGCGACGAAAGGGCCGATCGTCTGGCCGCCATCCTCTTTGGTGCGGGCGGGGGTTTGATCGGGGACGAGGTCGGGCTCCTGCTCACCTTCGGAGATTACCGGAGTGGAATCACCTACACGCTGGTGATAACGTTCATCATCCTCGCCACGCTGCTGATTTTGCTGAACCGTTACTCTAGGGTCATCCGCTTGGAATTCACTAGGTTCTTGAGCAGCAACGCCAGCCTCTACATCGGAGTTTTCATGGCGGCGGTTTCAATCGCCTTCATCGCTGAGACCAACGATATCCTAGTCATCGCGGCCTCGGGGCTGTTGACCGTGATGGCTGTGCTGATAATCGCTGTCTATATTTACCGGAGGCTCAGATCCGGGCGCCTTTAGCTACTCCCATTCGATGGTGGCTGGCGGCTTGTGGGTGATGTCGTAGACGACCCGGGTGACGGTGGGATTCTCGTTGGTTATCCTGGTGGAAATTCTCTCCAGTACCTCATACGGGATTTTGGCAAAGCTGGCCGTCATCGCCTCCCGGCTCTGCACGGCCCTTACGGCAACTGTGTAGCCATAGGCGCGGGCATCGCCCTTGACTCCGGTGCTCTTGGTGTCGGTCAGAACGGCGAAGTACTGCCAAAGGCCGTCCTTCAGCCCGGCCCTTTCAATCTCCTCCCTGACGATCCTATCCGCGGTCTTGACGATCCTGATTTTTTCTGGAGTGATCCCCCCCCGTTATCCTCACCGCCAGTCCTGGGCCAGGGAAAGGCTGCCTGCGGATGATCTCCCAGGGCAGCTTCAGCCTCTCGGCGACCTTGCGCACCTCGTCCTTGTAGAGGTCCCGGAGCGGCTCAATTATCCCCTTGAACTCAATCTTGGTGGGCAGCCCTCCGACGTTGTGGTGGGTCTTTATCTTCTCAGACCTCCTCCGAAAACCCGACTCGATCCTGTCCGGATAGATGGTGCCCTGGATGAGATACTCGGCGCCGACCTCTCTGGCAACCTCCTCGAAGACCTTGATGAACTCCTCCCCGACGATCTTCCTCTTTTCCTCGGGGTCGGTCACTCCTCTCAACCTGCGTAAAAATCTCTCCCGGGCGGCCACCGAGATGAAGTTGATCCCCATCTTCCCGAAGGTTCTCCTGACGAATTCAGGCTCGCCCTCCCTCATGAAGCCGTGGTCGACGAAGACCGCGGTCAGCTTTTTTCCTAGGGCCCTGGCAGCCAGGGCGGTGGCCACGCTGGAGTCGATCCCTCCGCTAAGGGCGATGATGCATTTTTTGCCTCCCGCCGCCTGTCTTATCTCTCTGATAGCACCCCTGACGAAGTCGCCCATCACCCAGTTGGGCTGGCAGCCGCAGATCTCAAAGATGAAGTTGCGCAGCATCTTTTCGCCGCTTTCGGTGTGGGTCACCTCCGGATGCCACTGCAGGCCGAAAATGGGTTTTTCCCGGTGCTTGAGGGCGGCCACGGGGCAGTTCTCTGTATGGGCAAGGACGAGGTAATCCGGCGGAAGCCTGTAGACGGTGTCGCTGTGGCTCATCCACACACTTTCCCTTTTCTTCAACCCCTGCAGAACGCCCAGCGGTCGGTCGATGGTGGCGACGGTTATCCCGTACTCCTTTTTCGCGGCGGGTTTCACCTTTCCGCCGGCAACGTGGGCGATGAGCTGGTGTCCGTAGCAGATGCCCAGTACCGGCAGGCCGAGTTCAAAGAGCTGCTGGATTTTTTCCAAGCTGCCCTCCCGGTAAACGCTGGATGGGCCGCCCGAGAGTATTATTCCCTTGAGGTTGAGTTTTTTCCTCAGTTCTTCAATCTCATCGGCGGTCACGTCACAGGGCAATATTTCCGAGTAAACGTTAAAGTCCCTGATCCTTCGGCCGATCAGGTGGGCATACTGTCCCCCGAAATCAATCACCACTATTGCGTCCGGCCTTGTTTTCATTTGACCCTCTCCCGAAGTAAAAACAAAATGATTAGAGATTTTGCCTCTTTAAGTCTTTATCATTTTTAGACCTTTCACCGGCTCAAACAACTTGGCAGCGGGTAGCTGAAAGTGACCTCGGAAGAGCTTTAAATGCAATCAGGGCCTCGTTTGATTGAGGATGACCGAGACCATTGCGGAATATCTAGAGAGGGCTCCGCTCACTCGCTTTCATTACGGGCTGCTGTTAGTGGGCAGCCTCATCTACGGCTTCACGGCGATGAACGTCCTGCTCATCGCGGCAGTTTTAACACCCATCATCAAGGAGTTCGGGTTGGGGCAGCAACCGCTTGTCTCCGGCCTGTTGCTGAGCGCGGGTTATCTGGGGATGTTCGTCGGTGCCTTGTGCTGCGGCATCCTCGCCGACCGCATCGGCAGGAAGAAGACCTTGCTCCTCACGATAGCAACGATGTCCATCTTCACCGCCCTGAACTCGCTGGCCCCCGACCCGGCCACCTTGGCGCTGCTGCGCTTCCTTGCCGGGGTAGGCCTAGGCGGTTCGCTACCCCAGCCGGGCGTCTACATTTCGGAATACATCCCGGCGAAGTACCGGGGGCGTTTTCTGGGTTTGGTCGAAACGGCTTGGGTCTACGGTGCGCTCCTCTCGCTGCTTTTTCCATTTTTCCTCTTCCCAACCTTCGGCTGGCGGGCAACGTTCCTAGTGGCCTTGATTCCCCTCTTCCTAATCCCTGTGGTCGCCCTTTATCTGCCCGAGTCCCTGAGATATCTCCATCTGAAGGGAAAAATTGGCGAGGCAGTGGCCCTGCTCCAAAAATACAGGATAGCTCCAGCAGATATTAGCGGCCTGAAAGTTTCAGCATTTTCCCCCAAGCAGTACAGCCTCCGGAAGGCATTGAGGAAGCTCTGGTCATCATCCCTCCGCCGGAGAACTGCCCTGCTTTGGATAGTCTGGGCAGTCCTAGTCTACACCTATCACGGAATTTTCGTATGGTTGCCCACCTTTTACGCGGGCCCGCCGTTGAACTTCACCGTCGTCAAATCGATACAGTGGGTGTTAATCGTCACACTGGCGCAGGTCCCGGGATATTACAGCGCGGCCCTGTTGCTCGACCGCGCGGGCAGAAAGCCGATCGCGCTCATATATCTCGCCCTTGCCGGCGTCGGAAGCGTCCTGCTGAGCCTCGCCGTGGAGCCCACCTCCATACTCCTGTGGAGCGTTGTCATCTCATTCTTCAATCTGGGCGCTTGGTCGGCGCTTTACGCGTACACCCCCGAACTCTATCCCACGGAAATCCGGGGAACCGGCTCGGGTGCTGCCGCAAGCATCGGCCGCTTGGCAGGCGTAATCGCGCCAACGGCAACCCCCCTCTTGTATGCCTACGGCGGGCTGGCAGCTGCCTTCACTGTTTTTGCCTTAATGCACTTTTTGGGTGCAGTTGCCGTCGCAGTGCTGGGTGTTGAAACGAAGGGGAAGGTCCTTGAGGAAATAGCCGGAGAATAGTTCGGGGAGAAAATTTTAATCGTTAAAATTTCAGCAACCCTAACTTACAGGTCAGCTTCGGCTGACCGGGAATTCGTCAACCATGGCTCTGTGTTGAGTTGTCTCAAGATTTTCTGACTCTACGCCGGTTGGCCAAAATCCTTAAAGGCAGGCGAAGATGAGAAAGTTAAAAAAGAACCCGATCAAAATATACAGGGAGGTTGAAGCTTGAAACTGGATCCAGCAGTCAGGGAGAAATATCCTGGCTTCATCGCCGGTTATGTTCGGGCCAGCGGGGTAACGGTTGAGCCCACAGTGGAAAGATTGGAGGAGAGAAAGAGCCAGGTCTTAAGCGAGCTAAAGTCCAAGCTGGGCGCCGCCAATCTAGCGGAGATTCCTGAAGTCAAGGCCTATCGGGATTTCTTCAGCGCGATGGGCGTGGATCCGTCCAGCCACCATCCCGCGCCGGAGTATCTGGTGAGACGCGCCCTTGATGACAGGTTTCCCTCGGTGAACAACGTTGTCGACTCCTGCCTGCTCGCCACCGTTGAACACTGGGTTTCCGCCGGCGTCTATGATCTGGAGAAGGTCAAGGGGGAGCTGAGGACGACGCTGGCCACCGACACGGCGCCCTTTGAGCTCATCGACGGCCGCAAGGTCAGCCCGAGGCCGGGAGAGGTGATTCTCCGTGACGACCAGCGGGTGCTTTCCGCCTACACCGCTGGGGACGCCAAGGCCACCATGGTTACCTACAAGACTTCCAAGATAGCCATCGTGGTCTGGAATGCGCCCGGAATATCTCGCGAGCGCGTTGAGGCCGCGGTCAACTCCCTCGCCCTTTATGCGCGGAGATACTGCGGCGGATACGTTGAGCACGTTGAGGTACTTTAGGCGGTGGTCGCCACGAACGCGATAACGCTGCTCGGCATAGCGTTCATCCTCATCGGAGTGGCTCTGGTGCTGCTGCCGGTCATTGGGAGCTATATCGATCTGTCTAAGGTCCCCTGGTGGCTCATCTACGTCTATCGCAGCAACGGCTTCGTTTTCGTTACCTCGCCAATACTGCTGATCATTTCGGCCATTTCAATTATAATTGCGATATTTGCCAGATAAACTAAATTTTAGCGGTCCCCGCGCGGTTAGGATTTCCCCTTCAGCCTCAAAATTGCTTCCGCGATGTCCCCGTTGGTTTCCTGAAGCGCCCTGCTGGCGGTTTCCCGGTCCACGTTGGCTTGCTCCATGACCAGCTTGATGTCTTCCTCAGTTATTTCCAGCGCCAGTTTTCGCTCGATTTCCCTGCCGACGACCTGATAGCTCCTCTGCCCGGCCATCTCGGTGAGCGTCACTTGTGCACCCGGGATGATGATTTCCCGGTCGGAGAACTTTATTACCACTTCCTGAACCCCCTCCAGCTCCTGCATCTTGATCCCCATCTGACGCATGGCCCTCTCCATCTGGCGCCGGTCTATCTTCTTCGGAAACACCATCTCACTCGTCCCTTTCCCTGCAGATGTTATCTCCCCTGCCTAAAACCTTAGCATCTCTGAGGCCTCTTCTCACCGCGACCGCCACACCAGTCTTGAAGGCCACCATCTCCGCCCCGTTGAGCAGGGCCTTCCCGGTCGCGAGCAGTCTGTCATCCGGGTCAACGACAAGAACTTCTTCGTAGGGCCTGATCTCCGGGTCCGCCGCCACCACGTGCTTTGCGAAGACGGTTTTGCCCGCCGCCACGAAGGGTGCGGCTTCCGGACCTACGGTGACCCTCAGGCGCGGGGGGCTCAAGGCGGAGTGGATAAGTTCTGCCCCCCTCCGGTTGAGCACGATGAACCCGTCCGATGCTCTGATCGTGCATAGGATTTCTTCGCCCAGCCAGACCTGCCGGATCCTACCGCGGGTCTTGACCACGCGGACACCATCAGGAAACAGCCGGTTCCCAACCCCCCGGTCAAAGAGGTAGTCAGCCATGGCCCTGAGTTTGGCGAGTTCCTTCTGAGTAGTCTCCTGCAGGATTTGACCAGTCCCCCGTTAGCCTATCTCTTGCGAGGTAAAAATATTACCCGCTATTTCTTTTTCCCGATCTTTGCGTCGACAACCACGTGATCCACGCCTGGGGAATACCTTTTCACCACTCGCTGGTTGATTATTTCTACCTCCCGACCACTAGCCGCTCGGATGATTCTCTCCACCGGTCGCTTGAACCCCAGCCGTGAGGGCACCGTCTCGTGATAGTGAATCACGCCTCCTTCTGGCTTGAGAACCTTCATTGCCAGGGGCAGGTAGCGGTGGGTCACGTGGAGGATACCCATTATTACCCGATCGGCCACGCCGCGCGGGGCAACTTCACTACAGTCGCCCAGAATCGGCCTTAAGATGTGGCCCACCTTGTTGATCCTGATGTTTTCCAGAAGATAGTTGAAGGCAACTTGGTTAATCTCGATGGAGTAAACTAGGCTGGGCCGGGCGTGGACGGCGATGGGAATGCTGAACTGCCCCACGCCGGCAAACATGTCCACGACGACCTCGTCCGGTGAAACCAGATGGGCAACTCTACCCCTCTCGTGGACATTGCCCGGGGAGAACATGACCCTTGCCACATCCAGCCTGAATTGGCAGCCGTTTTCCACGTGGACGGTCTCGGTGTTGGGGTCGCCGGCGATTACTCTCAACCGGGGCTCCCGAAACCTACCTTCTATTTTTCCTTCGTTGATCGCCACCGTTTTGGCGCCGGTGAAGTCCATTGTCCTTTGCGCGATTTCTTGGTTCCGGTGGAAAAGGTCTTTCGGAAGATTGAGGATTGCCACGTGTCCGATTCGCTTGAACCTCTTGGGCAGGAGTCTCAGCTCGCTTTCAGTGAGTGTCCCCCGCAGGAGTTCACGTAGGGTCGTCAATTCCATCCCGGTTAAAATTCTGATTTCTTGAGATAAACTCTAGTAGCTCCTCGACTAATCAACATAATTTCATCAAAATAAACGCTGCTGTGGCGGAGATGGTTC
>NZ_JBMFOX010000026.1:0-15701 GCF_049969415.1 Hadarchaeum sp. (SeqCode) | reverse complement strand
CTATGACGGTCCGATAGTCTGCCGGCAATGTGAAAACGCGCCCTGCGCCCAAAGCTGCCCCGTGGAGGCTATCGAGAGAAAGGGCTGGGTGTGGGCGGTCAATTATCAAAAATGTATCGGCTGTGGTGTCTGCGTTCAAGAGTGTCCCTTCGGCGCCATCTGGCTGCACCCGGAAAAGAGGACGGCGATAAAATGCGATCAATGTGGTAACTGCGTGAGACACTGCCCTACGGGAAAACTGAAATTAGCCGATCCTAACGAAATCGCCTATGAAATTGGGATGAAACACTCGAAAAGATTGAAGGAGATAATGGAGGAAATAAATGGACTTTAAATATCAAGCCTATGCCGGGAAGATTATTCGGGTAAATCTGACCGAAGGCGTGGTCACCAAACAGCCTTTGGACGCCAAGCTGGCCGAAGACTTTCTTGGTGGCGCGGGTTTCATCACCAAAATTTTGTGGGATGAAGTCGGCCCGGAGACTGCCCCACTGTCTCCAAAAAACCGGCTTATCTTCGCCGTGGGTCCTCTCTGCGGCACCGGCTGGCCGGTCAGCTGCAGATTTGAGGTCGGTGCCAAATCCCCGCTCACCGGAATCTACGGCGATTCCAGCTGCTGCGGACACTGGGGCCCGGAATTAAAGTTCGCCGGTTATGACGCCATCGTCTTTGAAGGCAGGGCCAGCAAGCCAGTATATCTTTGGATTAACAACAGCAGCGTCAAGATTATGGACGCTAGCGACCTCTGGGGCAAAACCACTGGTGAAACCGAGGAGATGATTAGAAAGGACCTCGGTGAACACAGAATTCAAGTCGCCAGCTGCGGGCCTGCGGGCGAAAATCTGGTCAGATATGCCTCAATCATCAGCCAGAGGAGGGCCGCGGCTCGTTGCGGCCTAGGCGCAGTGATGGGATCCAAGAACTTGAAGGCGGTGGCGGTGAAGGGCACGAACGACGTAAAAACCGAAAACCCCGGCGCGTTTTATGAATTCATGGAAAAGATAATCGAAGTTTATAAAAAGGACTTTTACATCCTTGACCGGATTAAGTTTGGCACCCCGATTCTCGTGGAGCTGATGAACGAAATCGCTCGGTGGCCCGTAAAGAATTTTCAAACCGGAGTCTTTCCCTTCGCCAAAGAAATAGGCGGAGAAAGGATCAGAAGTGAGTACCGGATAAAGGACCGAGGGGGCTTCGGTTGCTGGGCCACCTGCGAAAAGCCAGTCCGAGTTAAAAATCAACCCTACGCCGGAACCTATGCTAAACAGCCCGAGTACGAGACCCTTTCGGCGTTGGGAGCCCGACTGTGGATTAAAAACTTGGACGCGATTATCTATGCTAACGAACTCTGCGATGAGCTGGGCCTAGACACTATCTCTACCGGAGGAACCATCTCCTGGTCCATGGAATGCTACGAGAAGGGCATACTGACCAAGCAGGACACGGATGGCATTGAGCTGAACTGGGGCAACCACGAGGCGTTGTTAAACTTGATTCCTAAAATTGCCCGGAGGGAAGGGTTTGGCGCCATATTGGCTGAAGGCAGCTATCGGGCGGCGCAATTAATCGGTCGGGGTTCGGAAAAATATCTGATGACTGTGAAAAAAATGGAAATCCCGGCCCAAGACGGCAGGGCCCAGAAATCCATGGGGCTGGCCCAAGCGGTCGCCAGCCGCGGTGCCGACCACCTCAAGGCCTTCCCGTTATTGGACGAGGTCGGCAGGGAGGAGCCAATCAAAGCGCGGTTCGGTGAAGAATATCTTCCCGAGATGGCACAACCGCTGAGCCCCAAGTACAAGGCCTACGAGGTAAAGGATGGCGAAGAACTCTGCGTCCTCTGCGACAGCCTATCGCTTTGCAAAAGTTCCGGCACCTGCCTGCCGCTTTACACCGGACAGATCTATTTCGAGGACATGGCCAAGATTTTGCGGCTGGCCACGGGCATGAAGGTAACCGGGAACGATTTGAGAAGAGCCGGCGAGAGGATAGTTAACCTCCAAAGGGCCTTCAATATCCGGGAGGGGCTGAACAAAAAGGACGACACCCTGCCCGACAGATTTACAAAAACACCGGCACCCGAAGGGGTAAACAAAGGACACGTTGTGGAACTGGACAAGATGCTGGAGGAATACTACTATTTAAGAGGATGGGACCAGAGAACAGGACTTATCCCGAGGAAGAAACTGGCAGAACTAGGCTTAGATTACGTGGCCGATGAGCTGGAAAAGCTGGGCAAACTTCCATATTGAGCTGAAACTAGCCCCCCGAAACCGCGTGGGCGAGAGCCACCCGATCTCCCTCACCTAAGTTAACTCTGAAGTTTTTATCCACGAGATGAGCCAGTCGCCCGTTCAGGGTTATGTGGTTGTGACCGTAGACGGCGCCGGTCTTTGGGTCAAAAAGGGCCTTCCTGAAGCTTTCGCCGTGTTTGGCGCACAGAAGTTCCAGAAGGTCCCTCAACGTTGCCCCCTCCTGAACCTTCAGTTTCTCCTCTCTCGTTTTAGTGATCTCCTGGAAAAAGGAAAGGTAAACCACCGACACCTCTATCTGGCGCATATAACTACCTCCTCCAGAAGACAAATTCAACTAAGTTAGGTTTAAACTTTCGGCTTAAATGTGAAAATTTTTAGGATGACCGCCAAAAGATAAAGCGTGGTCCTGTGAGCAAAACCAAGTACAGGAAATCCATGGAAAAATTTCAAAAGATTCTCATCCCGACCATTTACGGTGATGTCCCCACCTTCCTCGGTGCGCCTGCGGTGAAGGAAAAAGGTGAGCTGAAGGGGACTGACGCCGCCTTTTTGGGCCTGCCGTCTCAAGGCGCCGAAATGTTGGTCGGGAGAGAAGTCGGCATAAACATGCTGGACACCGTGCGGCTGAGAAAAGCATCGATAAAATACGGAGGCTACCTGCCCGAACTCGATATCGATGTACTCGACCGAATAAATCTTGTCGACTGCGGCGACGTGACCGGATTTTATCCCTCATGTCAAGAAAAAATAAGTGATTACTTTAAACTTGCGGCGAAGAAAATTTCCGAAATTTTAGAAGCTAGATGTATACCGCTGACCATCGGGGCGCACCCTTACCTCGTCGCGAAATCCATCTGCGGAATGGGCGGGAAGCTGGGCATCATTCATCTGGACGCGCACGCCGACAACATGGAAGTTCATGAAGGCGACAGGTGGTCTCTCGCCTGCTGGGTGACTCGGGTATCCGAGATTGCAGGAATGAACATGAAAAATTTCGTCCAAATCGGAATGAGGGGTCCGAGGAACTTCAAGGAACAGATGAAATGGTATCGGCAGAAAGGAGCGACTGTGTATACCTCTGCCGAAATTGAGAGAAGGGGGATCGAAGAAATTGCTGAAGAGGCCATAACAAAAGCGAAGACCGATACGGACCACCTCTTCCTTAACCTAGATTTAGATGTCTTAGATCTCGGGGCCGCTCCGGGGCTGGACGAACCGCTCGGAATAACCACGTCCGAACTGCTCAAGATCGCTTACCGTGTGGGTAAAAACATGGTGACGGCCTTCAACGTGGAATGGATTCCGACCCCGGCTTGGCAACCCTACCAATTGCCAGCGTGGCCGCTTTACTGGATCACGACTTGGACCATACTCTATCTGCTCGCGGGAGTGGCGTCGTCTAAGAGGTTGCCTCGATGAAGGCCGAGACCGTCGTCACTAACGGAAAAATCTTCAGCCGCGGTTTTTTCCTTGAAGCAGGCCTAGCCATCGAAGCCGGCAAGATCGTTTCGATAGCTAAGGAGCCCAACCTTCCGGCAGCTGATGAAAAAATCGACGCCAGTGGCAACATAATAATTCCTGGCGCCATAGACGCTCATGTCCATCTACACGTGCCCGGTTACCTGCACCGGGAGGACTTTGCCAACGGCACCAAAGCGGCCGCCATTGGAGGAACGACGACGGTTATAGATTTTGCGATACCCGGCAAAGAAAGCCTCGTCAAAACGTTCACCCTGATGAAGTCTGCAGGTGAAAAAATGTGCGCGGCCGACTTTGCCCTTCACGCCGCGGTTTGTTTGGAAGAGCACATCGAGGAAATTCCCCAAGTTGCAAAAATGGGTGCGGTGTCCTTCAAACACTTCATGGCCAACCCAGACGGACTGTCCCCGCTGGAAACCGGCGTCATGCTAGATTCCTTCAGAAAAATTAGAGAAGCTCAATCCTTGGCCACGGTTCACGCCGAGAATGAAAGCATCATACTCCACAGATTAAGGGAACTCAAGAAACTGGGAAGAAGTGACCCAACTGCCCACGCGCTATCCCGGCCCACCATCGCCGAGGTCGAGGCCATATCCCGAGCCATACTTTTGGCCTCAACAACCGGTGCACCGCTTCACGTATTCCATATATCCTCCGAACGCGGGGCGGGGTTAATCAGGGAAGCTAAAAAAGCGGGACTGTCGGTATCCGGGGAAACCTGCCCGCACTATCTTCTTTTCAATCAAGAAGATCTGAAGAAATTCGGCCCTTATCTTCAGGTCAACCCGCCGCTGCGGACCAAGGCCGATTCTGAAGCGCTCTGGAAGGCGCTGGCCGATGGTGTTCTGGACATTCTGGTCACAGACCACTACGCACCGCTGCAGGTTGAGAAGGAAAGTGGCTGGAATAACATCTGGGAAGTCGAGGCAGGAGTCCCGGGTGTTGAAACCAGAGTAATGCTGACGATCAGCGAGGGCTATCACCGGAGAAAAATACCATTGGGAAGGTTGGTTGAGGTGATCTCCACCCAACCAGCGAGGGTATTCGGCCTTTACCCGGCTAAGGGAACTCTCCGACCAGGGTCTGACGCCGATCTGACGATAATAGACCTAAAAGATGAGATGGTGATAAAGGCGGAGAAATTGCACCAAAGAGCCGACTGGACTCCGTTTGAAGGATTTATGGTCAAAGGGGTTCCCAAGCTGACCATGGTTCGGGGAAAAATAGTGTCGAAAGACGGAAGCGCTTGGAGCCAAGAAGGTTTCGGAAAACTCTGTCCTCGGCAGAAAACGCCCCATTCCTCGGGATAACTTTTTTATCAAGGGTCGATGATGATTTTTAGCAGCGGGTCGGTTTCATATGGCAGACATTCAAGACCGATTACAGGTGTTAATCGAAAAGGCAAGGAAAGTTGGAGCCAACTCCGCTAAAATTATCTCAACCGACGATGTCTTTGTCGAGGACTACGTGCGAATAAAATGTCAGTACGGCTGCGGAATGTACGGGCTCCGACTTACCTGCCCGCCTTACACGCCTACACCTGAGGAAACCAGAAAGTGGTTGAAAAGCTACCGCCGGGCTTTGCTTATTGAGTTCATTAATCTAAAAGACAAGGAGGACTTGCACCAAGTTCACGAAAAAGGCATAGAGTTAGAGCGTGAGGCTTTCCTGAGCGGTTACTATCGGGCACTGATTCTCGTTGCTGGGCCCTGCAGGTACTGTAATCCCTGCGTGGCGGAGAAAGCGGAGGACCGCAGAATGCTAAGCAAGGCGGACTGCAAGTATCCGCGGAAGGCCAGGCCGTCCATGGAAGCCGTTGGAATCGATGTCTACCAGACAGCACGAAAGGCGGGGTTTAATATCAACGTTGTCAAAGATGGTGAAAACTACAAGTGCTTCGTGTTGCTTTTGTTGGAATGAACCGACTGAACTAGTTATCTTGAGTTAAGGATGTCCTTTACTTTTATCTCCTGCATCTTCTTGTTAATCTCCGTTGTTTCGCCGAAGTAAAGACATCTGGCCGGGCAGACCAGAACACAGAGCGGCTTCTCACCTTTATCAATTCTGTGGGCACAGAGATTGCAAAGTTCAATCTTCCCAAGCTCGGGATTAAACTGAGGCGCGTTTATTGGGCAGACATCGATGCACAGCTGGCAGCCGATGCATTTCTCCTTATCCACCATCACGATTCCGTCAGGCCTCTTGTACAGCGCGTGCTCGGGACAGGCCTTGATGCAAGGGGCATCCTCACAGTGTTTGCAAAAAATTGGAACATAGTCCGTCCTCAGTCCGCCGTTGGTCTTCCTAGGACCAATTTTAACAACACGAATGGGCATCGGCCCCACGGGAAGATTAAACTCCTGCTTACAGGCAATCTCACAAGAGTGGCAACCGATGCATTTTTTAACATCGGCCTGTAGTTTGTATTTTGCCATTTTTACTCCTCCACCTTTGTTATCTTGCAGATGGCCCCGCGAATGATTGGGCAGCCAAACACCGGGTCGTAGGGCGGATATCTGGGCACCACCACGTTAACGTTGGACTCGAAACAAGCCCGATGTGGGTCGTCCTTCCGCTCCGGGAACCACCAGTGGGAATCGGCGTTGACCACTTTGGGGTGAATTCCCCACGTCAATCTGGCCCGAAACTTCACGCGCTCCCCCTTGGCCTGCGGTGTCTCGATCCAGACCCAGTCACCGTCCTTGATCCCCAGTTTCTCCGCCGCCTCGGGGTTTATCTCCACCTCGGGGTCGGGCTGTATCTCGCGAAGCCAGGGCAGCTGCCTCCCGTAACCGTGGAAGTAGAGCACCTTTCTGCTTCCGGAGATGAAGATGAAGGAATACTCCTCCATCAGCTCGGGGGTGGTGACCGGACCAACGGGCGGCTCCTCATAGTGGGGAAGCGGGTCGATTCCATTTTCCTCCAGCGTCTTGGAGTAAAGTTCAACCTTTCCGCTTGGGGTTCCTGGGAACTTTCTGAACTTCTTGTACTTCTGGGTCTCAAACGGGAACATCAGCACCGTGCCGTATTTCTGATAAAATTCATCAAAGGTCACCCCGAGTTTCTCCAGGCGATAATCGTTCCATTCCTTCACGCTTTCTACCGGATAGGCGCTCTTCAGACCTAACCTCTTTCTCAATTCTATTGAAACCTCCCTCTCGTCGCGGCACTCGGGGAGCGGGTCGATCACCTTTGGGGCCACGCCAACATAGCTGGGATAGTGCAGCTCATGGACCAAGTCCCTCTCCAGCCAGGTCGCGGCCGGCAAGACGATGTTGGCGAAGCTGGCGGTTGGGGTCATCCAAAAGTCCATCACCACGAGGAACTCCAAGTGTTCGAGGTCCTTGGCCGTCTGCTTGCTGCCCTGCATGCCCATCACGGGGTCGTTGACGATGAACATGCCCCTTATCCCCCCCTGAGGAATCGAATCAAAGGCGAGGACTGGGTGGGAATCGTTCCAGGGGTTGGCCTTATCATAACCAAAGGGGAATTCCTTAACCCCGTACCTCTTCTGCTTCACCTCTTTGGGTAGTCTTTCCGCGTAGAGCTTGGGAAACTCCACATAGGCCGACCTGACCTTGCTGGTTGGTGAGGGGAAAGGCAGCAGGTTGCCGCCAGGTATATCCAAGTTGCCGGTGACGGCTATCAGCATGTCAACGGCCCTGCAAGTGTGAAGTCCGTTGGTGTTCATAGTAACGCCCATCCGGTGGTGCACGGAGGCCGGTTTATTGGTGGCGTACATTCTAGCCGCCTCCTTGATCTTCTCCTCGGGCACCCAAGTGATTTCAGCAACTTTGTCAGGTGGATATTCCTGAACTCTTTCCCTCAGTTTATCGAAGCCTACTGTCCACTCAGCGACGAACTCTTTGTCGTACAGCCCTTCGTTGATGATAACGTTAAGCATCCCTAGCGCCAGCGCGGCGTCAGTAGCCGGTCTCACCTGGAGCCAGATGTCGGCTTTGGAAGCTAGGTTGGTGAAGCGCGGATCAACGACGATGAGTTTGGCTCCCTTGTTATATTTCGCCTGAAGGATCTCCTGCCCCTTCGAACCGAGGTGGGTCTCAAGCGGGTTTCCACCCCAGATTAGTATGCACTTGCTGTTCTTGTAATCCGGACCCTTCTCCCACGTCAGCGCCTGGCCGAAGGTAACACCGTCGGCAATCCAGTTGGGCCGAATGCAGTACTGAGCATCGGTTCCTATCAGATGAGGGCTCTGGATAGCCGTGAGCCAGTCTACGTTGAAGAGGATGTTGTCCCGGTCGCCATCGCAGAAGACAAAGGCCAAGGAATCCGGACCATACTTATCAATCAGCTCCTTGAACTTCCGGGCGATCTTTTCCATCGCTTCGTCCCAAGAGATTCTCTTCCACTCCCCGTTGGGCTGCCGCTCCATCGGGTAGCGCAACCGGTCAGGATGGTATAACAGCTGCTGGTAGGACATCCCCCGAACGCAAATCGCTCCCTCGTTCTGGGGGTGGTCGGGATCACCGATTATCTTGGTCACTTTTCCGTTTTCAACTGTTACTAACACACCACACTCGCAGTGACAACCCATACAAATGGTTCTCTTCACTTCTGCCATTCCATCACAACTTTTCTGAAGCCCCATTTAATTTATAGCTTGCGCAGTCGCTCCGTGTTTAGATCAACCGGTCGACGGCGAACTTCCACGGTCCCCAGAGATAATCCTCCATCGTGGTTATTCTCCTTTCCACACCATTTATCTTAACGCAACCCGCCGTTTGCCTGGTGTCCCGGCCTCTGAGGGCAACTATCTGGCCGTCGACCATGATCAATGTCGTCCCAGGGATATCGCCTATCTCTATCGCCTCCAGAGCGTCGCGACCCTGAGAACCGGCCGGCCGATCCAGGATGATTATATCTGCTTCCCGGCCGACCTCGATTTTGCCCACATTCAGTCCAAAGGTGTCGGCGGTGTTTCCCGTGGCCGCGGCGATGACCTCGGCGGCCGGCAACTGGTTCAGAGAAGCTATCTGCACCACCATCCTCAGGATTGCCACAGGGATCATGCCGTTGCCCGTGGGTGTGTCGGAACCTATGACAAGTCTGCTCAGCGCATCCTTCTTTCTCATGTAATCCACCATTTCCACGGCCGCCTTGGGGTTTCCGTTGAAAACCGCCTCTAAGTGGAAGTCGGCATCGTCAACGAGCTTTTTCACCTCGGTGAAGGGGACTGAAGTCGATCCTCCGTTCACATGCACGGCCAAATCTGGATTGATCTCAATAATCTCATCCGCCATCAGGGGTGCGGAAAGCGGGATTGAGACTGGGCCCAGATGGGCCGAGACCTTGAAGCCGTATTTCCTCGCCCAAGTTACCATCGGCACCACATCTTTGGGCTTGTAGAGTCCACAGCCGCCTATCTCGGCGATTAACCAGACTCCTGCCTCGGCCATCTCTTTAAAGTCCCGTTCAGTCAGGCCTTCAACCAGCATCAGCGCGCCGCCGTGAACCTTCAGCGCACCACCGGGGCGGTACTTCTTGTAGGTCTTCGCGGCCAAGATTGCCAAAGCCTTGTTGCCCGCTGGGTCCATCGGCAGCCCGCCGATATTGTTTTCACCCTGCGAAATCATCGTCGTCACACCCGCCAAAAGGGCGCCCTCCATCCAGCCGATCGCCTTCTGGATGGGAGTCCAGTCGCCGATGACCATATGCGTATGCGGGTCGATGAAGCCCGGCGTCACCACCTCGCCCATGGCGTCGATGCGCGTCTTGGCCGCCTCTACGTCGACCTCTCCCTTCCAGCCAATTTCCGCTATTTTCCCATCTTTAATCAAAACCGTGTCGGCTTCCAAGATGGGTTGGTCTATGTCTCCAGAAACTAACTTGCCTATATTCTCAATTGCCAAAATTTCGCTAATAGCATCCACCTCTTTGTAAAGATGGACACCAAAAGCTATTAAACTTTTATGAGCCCTCTCGCGCCACGTTTAAAACTCTAATCCTAGGAGAAATGATAAAAGAGCAGAAATTAGATTGATGGTTGAAAATTTCGCGGGTTGATGGCTTGTCCGAAACAACGCTGATAAAAAACGGAATTGTAATAACCGTAGACAAACGCCGGAGAATTTTTGAAGACGGCGCCGTGGTCATCAAGGACGACAGAATAATTGATTTAGGAAAGACGCATGACGTGGTGAAGAAGCGATACAAGGTGGACCGAGTAATTGACGCTAAGAAGAAGGCCGTCATCCCCGGCCTGATAAACACCCACATTCACTCGGATCTGATCCGGGGCACCGCGGACGACCTGCCGCTGATAGAGTGGCTGGACTATTACATCGCACCTTGGCACTGGGTCGTGACTCCCGACATAGCCCATGCCGCCGCCATGCTGACCTACGCGGAGGCCCTGAAGTCAGGGACGACTTGCGTGGCCGACATGTTTCGATATATGCATCGCTGTGCCGACGCTGTGAGGGAAATCGGCCTCCGTGCTGTTCTGGCACCCATGGCTGCCGATTCACCTACCCAAAAATACGAATCTTTTGAAGATAACGAAAAACTGGTCCGATCCAGAAATGGATATGCTCAAGGCCGGGTGCGGGTCTGGTTCGGTATGGAGTGGGCCTTTTACAGCTCGGACGACCACATCCACAAAGTTGTTGAAGGAGCAAAGAAATACCACACGGGCATCCACATTCACTCCAACGAGGTAAAGGATGAGTGGGAACTGGCGATGAAGAGGTTCGGAAAGCACCCAATCGAGGCCTTCGCTGACTTCGGCCTGCTGGGTAAAAACACGCTGATCGCCCACGCCTGCTGGTTAACTGAAAAAGAAAGACAGTTGCTGGGCCAAACCAGAACCAACGTCGCTCACTGTGCCGTGAGCAACCAGAAGCTTGCCGACGGGGTCTGCCCGGTGCCGGAGTTGATGAAGTACGGGGCGAACGTAAGCTTGGGGACAGACGGCCTAAAGGAAAACAACACTGCTGATATGTTCGAGGTTATGAAGTTCGCCTCGCTGCTGCAAAAGGTAACCAAGCTGGATGCCACCGTGCTTCCGGCCTATCAGGTGCTGGAGATGGCCACCATCAAGGGCGCACAGTCGCTGGGCTGGGAGAGGGAAATCGGCTCCTTGGAAGTGGGCAAAAAGGCGGACCTGATCCTCGTAGACCTGAACAAGCTGCGCACAACCCCTGTCCTTTTTGGTGAATTTTTCAATGCGGTTTCTCATCTTGTCTACGCCTGCCACGGTGACGACGTGGAAACAGTCTTTGTCGATGGCAAGATCGTGATGGAAAACCGCGTCCTGAAAAACGTCGATGAGCAGAAGATCATCGACCTAGCGACGAGGATTACCCCTGAGGTACTGGAGAGAAGAAAGCAGTACCAGCCGAAGAAAAAATAATATTGGCAACCCAGCTAAATCCGGTAGAGCTTCCTTGCATTTTCCCCCAGGATCTTCTTTAAATCCTCATCACTTATCCTGAACTTAATCCCCTCTTCCTCGGCTATCCGGTTCAGGCCCATGAACGTCTTCGTAAAGGTCGCCTTCCAAGGATTCTCCGAACCGTAGAGGAGCCGGTGATAGCCGCACATGTAATCAAACTTTTTCATCATCTCGATCAAAAACGTCGGCGGGAAGGCTCCCCAGTAGGCGATATCGGCGTACCAGTGGCGGTGCTTCATCAGCAGGCAGAGGCACTCGTCAACCCAGGGGAACCCCATGTGGGCGACGATCACCTTCATCTCCGGGAACCTTATTCCCACCTCATCAAGCAGGTGGGGAAACTGGTACTTCATTGGGGCATTGACGGTGCCGGTGTAGCCCATATGGAAATGGACCGGTATCTCGAGCTCGATGACCTTTTCATAGATGGGAAAGACCCGCTCATCCCGGGGGTCAAAGTGGTCGTAGGTTGGGTAAAGCTTCAGGGCACGCATGTCCCAATCCCGGACGCACTTCTCCATCTCCCTCCTAGCCTCATGCGGGTCCCTCAGCGGGTCAACGTTGCACACGCCGACGAACCGATCCGGGTGCCTGCGAACGCACTCAGCCACGTAATCATTTGGAGTATAGCTCGAACCCGTGCCGTAAGGATAGGGCCTCCGGTGGTCGCTGGCCATGACGCAGGCGACATCGACTCCGGCAGAGTCCAAATCCTCAATCAGCCCCGCAATCGGATCCTCCCTGTATCTCACGTTCTTATCCGGAACGTTTGGAAAACCGCGGTAAAGCTCGTCCATCCACCACTTCTGAAAGTGCTTGCCTAGTTCACCCAAATGAACGTGCACATCTACGATCATCGCATCCGCTACTCCATCACTTTAACCTCAGCTGCCTGCCCCTAACAACTTTCGCCTTTCCAACGTGACAGGCCTTGATGCACAGTCCGCAACTGTAATGGCCGTAGTCCGGTTCCAAAACTTCGCGCAGATAATGAAAGCACTTGTGCTTGTCTATAGTCCATCCCTTCTTCCTGTCGTATTCCTCGGATTCCCATATCGCACCGACGGGGCAGGCTTTTAGGCAGGCCCCACAGAGATCACAAAGCTGTTTCTTTAACGGTGGGTCCGCGGGAATCAAGGCATCTGTAACTACCGCGCCCAAGAGCACTCTAGGCCCGAACTGGGGCGTCAGCAGAAGGTTATTGAGGCCGAACTCGCCCAGACCGGCCGCAACCGCCGCATGTTTCAAGGAGAGGTCCCCCGCCAGCACTTTGTAATCCGTTCCTTGGAGAAAAGGTATTGCCGAATAACCCTCTTCCTCAAGGTATCTCGCGATCCTACAGATGGCACCGTTGAGCAAGGAGCGGGAACTGTCATTGGCGCTGATATATTCGCACCTCGTCTGTGGAAGACCCTCAACGACAGAATAATTTATGCGCGCCGCCAGCGAAATCACGGTTCCGGCATTAGGGAGAAAGTCCCTCGCCCGATGTCCTGCGGGGGCTTCATCCATCGCATCGGCGGGTCCAAAACCGACCAGATCCGCGCCAAACTTCCGGGCCAAATTTCGGATTTTAGTTTTATTTAACATCACAAATTGTTGTTTTTATTCAAATATAAGACAAAATGTTGAACAAAAATTAATTTTGTCGCCGCTTTTCGGAAAGAATAACAAAGTTATTACCAAAAATCTTTTTAACCGCCGCCTCTTAAGCATAATGAGACACATGGTGGATACCCTTATCGCAAATGCGAGATTTGTCCTTACCATGGACTCGAAGAGAAGACTTCTTGAGAATGCCGCCATTGCCGTTGACGATGGAAAAATCATCGACATCGGTGACACGGCGGCGCTGAAAAGAAAATATAGGGCGGACCGAGTAATCGATGCCAAGAATTACCTTGTGACGCCAGGCCTGATCAACGGACACATCCATTTGGAATCTGCCTACGACAAGAGCATGCTAGACGACGTTCCGGTAGTGCCTTGGTGCGAACGATATTTCTCCTGGACCTATATGAATCTGACCAAGGAGAACTACTACTACGCGGCGGTTAAGAACCTAATCGAGGGGCTCAAGACCGGAACCACGACCTTCTGCGACTGTGGCACCATTCAGACCATGGAGGAGTCGGCTGCCAAGGCCGTGACCGATGTCGGCGTTCGCGCGGTGCTGGGCAGGGACCTGATGGACATCCACGAGGCAACCAAATCATCCTACGCCTCCTACGACGCCTTCACCGAACTATGCAGCAGGTTGAGAGAAACCACCGACCAGTGCATCCGGCGCAGTGAGGAGTTCATAAAGAAATACCATGGCGCCGCCGATGGCCGAATCAAGGCTTGGATGGATCTCCAGCAAGTGTGTAATGTGTCACCTGAGCTTTGTAAAGCGACGAGAGAACTGGCGAACAAGTATGATTCAGGCATACTTACTCACGCCGGGGTTTCCCACGACATGGTTGAGATGACCCGCAAGAGATTCGGGCGCAGGGACATCGAATATCTTTACGACCAAGGGGTTCTCGGGCCGGATTTCATGGCTGCTCACATGGCCTGGGTTGACGGCGGCGAACTGCTGATGCTGAAGGAGACTAACTCCAACGTCGTCCACGTCCCGGGATCTAGCATGCACGGCGTTTACTCCGCCGTCTCGATGCGAGGAAAGTTCCCCATAATGGTCAAGATGGGGATAAATGTGGCGCTCGGCAACGACGAGTCAAGCACCGGGACCGCACACGACCTAGTCCGGGACATCTGGACAGTATCAGTCGGACACGCGGAAGCCTGGCACCCGATGATATTCCCGGACCCCGACCTGTTCATGCTGAAAACCGCCGATCCCAGCCCCAAGGCCCTAGAGATGGCGACGGTGAACGGTGCCAAGGCGCTGAAATGGGACAAGGAAATCGGATCGCTTGAGGTTGGAAAAGCAGCCGACATCGTCATGTGGAACCTCAGAAAAATTTACTGGGTGCCCGTGACCAAGGAGAACGTTATCAACAGCTTCGTCTACAACGGCAAGGGTGACTCCTGCGACACCGTGATGGTCAACGGAAAGATAATCATGGAAAAGGGCGTGGTTAAGACCGTCGACGAGGAAAAGGTAATCGACAAGGTCCAGAAGTTCGGCGAGAAAATTATCCCGACTGCACCTTGGCTGAAGAAGCCGGAAGTCTGGGAACTGAAGTGGGTGCGCGAGTAAGCCTATAAAAACAGAAAGACATGCCTTCGGGAAGGGGATCGTTAGTGAAGAAGATAGTGGTCCCGGAAGGTTTGCCCAAGCCCACGGGATATTCACCCGCGGTCAGGGCGGGCAACCTTCTCTTTATCTCGGGACAAATAGCCGAGAATGCCAAGGGAGAAATCGTGGGCAAGGGTGACTTTGAAAAACAGGTGCGACAGGTTTTCGAGAATCTACGCGCCATCTTGGCCGCTGAAGGTGGAACCCTAGACGACCTAGTGCAGATAAGGGTCTATCTAACCGATATCAAAAACTTGGCCAAGTTCCGAAAGATAAGGTCGGAGTACTTCAAGAAAGACCCTCCTGCCAGTACCCTGATTGCGGTCAAGAGCCTCATCATGGAGGAACTCTTGGTCGAGATTGACGGCATCGCCGTGCTGCGCTAAAAAATAAAAGTGGCAGCTCCGCGCTGCCACCTCTTTTTTCTGTTCCTCACTCGAAGAGGAAGGCCACAACCCTGCAGGGTGTGGACTCACCGCCGATCGTCTTGAGCGGGAAGCATCCGATTATCATCCGCTTATTCAGTACCTTGTCAATATCCCCGCCGATGTTCTCCACATGGATGATTTCATAGGGTTGCTTGAACAAAGTGTGGTGCATCATGTGGTCCATTTCAGGCGGGAAAATCTCGCTTAAGGGCTTCCCTAGCTTCTTCTCCGCTTCCTTGGCGACAATCGGGTTGAGCTTCTGAAGTCCCGTGTTCATCGGGTGATCGGCAGAACCGCAGTCGACCCCGATCCACTTGAACTTCATCTCCGCCACCCAGTCCCGGAACTCCCGGTGCGGGCCCGGGTGCTTGTAAAAATAGGTGATCTCGTCGGGCTCCTCGGCGTTGGCGTAGTATTTGTGGAAGCCGGTGTGGATAATCAGGATGTCGCCCTTCTTAACGTCAACCTTGCTCGTTATGTGTTTCGGTGTGTAAATTCCGTAGGGACCAACCTCGCTGACATCCACCACAACACCCTCGCCCACCAGCTTGTCCATTGGCAGGCTGGCCAGATCCCGGCCCTTGGGATCAAAGTGGAGCGGACCGTCGAGGTGGGTTCCGATGTGGGTGGTGAAGGTAATCTCTTGCTGGCTGTAGCCGTCGGTGGAGATCATGTTCACATACCTTATCGTCGGTGCCTTTCCTCCCGGCCACGGCGGTGTATTCATTCCCCAGGGTTGAGTAAGGTCAATCACTTTCATTTTCTTCATAGAATCACTTTTTGAATACAACTTATCTAAGAAGCTTATATACATTTTCAAAATCGTGCATTGTTGCATTAAATTTTTAAAATTGTCCTGAGACCGGTGTTATGGCGGCTAGGGT
>NZ_JBMFOX010000025.1:0-18006 GCF_049969415.1 Hadarchaeum sp. (SeqCode) | reverse complement strand
TCGTTGTCGTTGGTGCCAGCGAGGTTGACATGGCCAAAGCCGTCAACGAGCTTAGGCGGATGCGTGGCGGTCTGGTGGCGGTAAGCCGGGGCCGGGTTCTGGAAAGGCTTGAGCTCCCAGTGGCCGGACTGATGAGCACGCTTTCACCTGAAGTCGTTACTGACAAGTTGGAGAGGTTAAATCTTGCTACCAGAAAGCTGGGCTGTAAGCTTAATGCGCCTTTCATGACGCTGTCGTTTATCTCGCTGCCAACGGTCCCTGAACTCGGCTTGACCGACAAGGGCTTGGTGGACGTCAAGAACCGAAAGATAATCCCGGTCAAAATCGATTAGGCCAGTTCTTTCGCTCAACCCAAACCTTTTATCCTCTTGATGATCCAGACCATCTTTCTACCAAAGTTTCTCGCGGTTTCCAGTCCCTCCTCGTCCTTTAGCACCCCTCCCGGCTCCCTCCCAAAGGCCACGTTCCAGTAGCTCGAGCCCGGGATGATCATGCCCTGGTGGAGAAAGAAGAACAGCAGCTCGGCAAGGGTGAAGTTGTGGCCGGCCCTCCGCGCCACCACCAGCGCCCCGCCGACCTTGTTCTCAAAAACTCTGCCCTTGGCGATGGAGAGATAGCCGGCGCGGTCGATGATGGCCTTTACCTGTGGCGTCGCGGAGCTGAAGTAGACAGGGGAGCCAATGATGATGCCGTCCGCCTCAACCATCTTGTCGAAGACGGGTTTGAAGTCGTCATTTATCCAGCACTCCTTGGTTTTCCGACAAGAGCGGCAGCCATCGCATGGCTTTATTTCCTTCCCGTGGAGCCGTACCAGTTCGGTGGTGGCTCCTTCATCGGCAGCCGCCTTCAGGGTTTCGTTGACCAAGATTTCCGTGTTTCCGCCGATCCTCGGGCTGCCAACTATTCCCAATATCTTAATCCTAGGTGAACCCTCCATAACAACCCCAATATGTAAGTATTCGACGGCAATTTTACGTTTGCGGATTTTAGCTCGAAAATTGTGTAATTAAGTTCGGTATTTTTCAAACTATGCCCACGGAATGGTGCTCAAGTCCTGGCAAGATTTTTTACCAAATTCGTTTCCTGAGCAAATCAAAAATTCGCCACAACCTTTAAATACTATCCCAACTGTCATATAACTGGATTGTAGCTGGATGGTGAAAGGGAGGCAGGTGGATGCTGAAAAACGTGGCTGGAAGTTTTTCGGGAAGAGCTAGCTCTGACTTAGCAGAAACCCTGTTGAATCGGACAAAACTTGCTGCCTCTGATCCATTCTATCGGAGGTCCTGATCATGGCCGATAAGAAGGGTGAGGTGCGTGTCTTCGTTGACGGCATCTACCTCAAGATCATCGATGACCTGATAAAGTCGGGATATGGGACAAATCGCAGCGAGGTAATCCGCAAGATGGTCCACGATTGGACCATGACCTACCTCGAAAAGGCGAAGACCCTCATGGAGTATGCTAAAGAGAAGTGAGATCACGGTCACCCTACCTCCTCGGTCCAGCCTCCAAAAGGGTGAAGGCGGGAGGCACTTCCTAAAAGTCCTCCCGCCTAGCGCTCATCTCTTCGCTGGAGGGCCTTCTGGAGAACCCTCCACATGAAGCTTGGCAAGGGGATGGTCCGTCCTGCTATCGATGTCCCCCCCTCCTTTATTTTTTCCAAGATTGAGTCGGGATTTGGCTCGCAGTCAACAATCGTGTATGCCATTCCAACGTCGTCGCAGCGGTGGGCATCGGATCCCGCCACCATCGCCAGCCCGTTTTTTTGTGCGAATCTCTGGGCAAGAGGATTGCTCAGGAGGATGGCCCGCGAGTTAAGACCTTCGATCGCATCGAATTTCGCTTTATAGACAAGTTCCGGACGCCTTCCAGGAGCAAATGGATGGGCGGCAATGGCTATTCCTCCCTGCTCTCGAATCAATTCGACGGTATCCGCCGCTGGCAGCCCTTTAGGGATTGATTCTTCGATTCCCAGCCCGACGATGTGTCCTTGAGCGCTGGAGATCTCCACACCGGGCAGCACTACGAAACCGTTTTTGCTCATTTTTTTGGCAGCCCGATGCCCGGAGATGCTGTCATGGTCGGTAATTGCTATTCCGTTCAGACCTTTTGTCTTGGCGATTTCGACGGCCCTTTCAACCGGGCAGCGGCAGTCGTAGGAATATTTGGTGTGCACGTGAAGGTCGAGCCGCAGCAACTATCTCACCTTCGAGCCCGGTTGAACTGGCCGGTCGGTCACGAGGATGGAGACACCATTTTCGTCCTCGGCGGCCAGAAGCATCCCTTCTGAGACAACACCCATCAACTTTGCGGGCTCGAGGTTTGCCACCACAGCGATGTTTTTCCCCACCAGAGACTCGGGCGAGTATTTTTCCGCTATACCGGCCACGATGGTCCGTCTTTCCTTGCCGAGATCAGCTTCTAGCTTAATCAGCTTCTTCGACTTTGGGATCATTTCGGCAGCGATAACCCGCCCCACCCGGATGTCAAGCTTCCCGAATTCATCGATGGAAATCAATTTGCCCTCTCGTTTTTCTTCACCGCTGGACTTAATCTTAGCGAAGAGTGCCACGGGTTCACCTATTTGATGTTCTGGACCTAGGTCAAAAGACTTGGCCTGTTCCCAACTTTTCACTTCTACAGCCAGCTGGTGGGCAAGCTTGGCTGCGGTGGATGGCATGAATGGGGTTAAGGCCACACATAAAATTTTTACCAAGTTAGCACAGGTTAGGATGCATTCGGCGGCCTTTTCCTTTTCCCGCTTCAGCGCTTCCCAAGGCCGGCAAGCTTGGAAATACTCGTTTCCCCGCCGAGCAATCGCCATTATCTCCTCGAGTGCTTGAGAAACCTTAAGTTCCAGCAGCATTTGTTCTATTCTTTCCACACGTTTTTTGATTTCCCCCTCAATCTTTCCATCAATCTTTCCGTTTGGCAGTCTGGAGCCATATCGATCCCGGATAAACGTGAGCACACGGTGGACGAAGTTGCCGAGGACATCAGCCAGCTCGTCGTTTAACCTGGCTTCTAGGCCGGCCTCGGAGAAGTTTCCGTCTTGGCCGAAGGATACCTCCCGGATGAGAAAGTATCTGACGACGTCCGCCGAGTACTTTTCCACGAGATATACGGGATCAATCACGTTGCCCAGCGATTTGCTGATTTTCTGCCCCTCGACGGTGAGAAAGCCGTGGGCGAAGATCTTCTTCGGTAACTCAATTCCCGCGGATAGTAGCATGCTCGGCCAGATGACGCAGTGGAACCTGAGGATGTCCTTGGCGATGATATGTACATCTGCCGGCCAATACTGCTTGGGCAGTAGGTAGTTGGTCAGAGCATCGAACCAGACCCAAATCTTCTGCCCCGGTTCACCCGGCACATCTATTCCCCAGTGCTGGTTCTGGCGTGTGATGCTGATGTCCTTCAAACCTTGCTTGATAAAGTTGATGACCTCATTCCGACGGGCCTCCGGCTGAATGAATTCAGGGTTTTCTTCGATGTGCTTCAGCAGAGCATCAGCGTACTTGGACAGCCGGAAGAAGTAGTTCTCCTCTTTGAGCAACTTTGGCTTGGTTAGGTGTAGCGGGCACTTTCCGTCGACAAGCTCGGCCTCGGTGTAATACCCCTCGCAACCCTCACAATAGAGTCCCTCGTAGGTTCCCTTGTAAATATCGCCGCGGGCCCGGATGCGTTCAAAGAGCTCGATAACATTTTTGCGGTGCCTTTCTTGGGTAGTCCTGACGAAATCATCGTTGCTAATGTTCAGTATCTTCCAAGTGCTCTGCCACAGGTTAGCCATGGAGTCAGCGTAGGCCTGGATATCCTTGAAGCCCTTTTCTTTGGCTGCTTCCAGCGTCTTCGCGGAGTTTTCGTCCAGACCGGTTAAGAAGAAGACGTCGTCGCCGCGCAGCCGGTGCCAGCGGGCGAGGGCGTCGGCTACCACGGTGGTGTAGGCATGGCCGATGTGGGGCACCGAGTTGATGTAGTAGATTGGTGTGGTGATGTAGAATTTGGCTATTTTCCCACCCTTCTCACTTGGTCTTGTTTGATTTAAATTTTAGATGCTTTGGCTTGGCGGCGGCATCCTCAGAAAACATCTTCAGGAAACATGTCCGAGGCACTTATTTTAAACATCTGGGGCAATTTATCATGGTGATTGTTTTGTCGAAAAGGGCACTGCTGATAATCGCCCCTGAGAACTTTCGGGACGAGGAACTCTTCCATACCAAAGAGGAGCTGGAGCGCGCCGGTATGGCCACTACGGTGGCTAGTTCCAAGAGGGGTGAAGCTCGAGGTATGTTGGGGGCTAAGGTTATCCCAGATATAACACTTGACCAAGTAAAGGTCGATGATCAAGATGTGATAATCTTTGTCGGTGGTTCGGGATCGGCAGCTTACTTTAAGGACAAGAAGGCCCTCGCGATAGCTGCCGAGGCCTTCAAAAAGGGAAAGAAGGTCGGCGCTATCTGCATCGCCCCGGTGATCTTGGCCAATGCCGGAGTGCTCAGGGGCAAGCGGGCCACGGTCTTTCCTGGGGAGTATGTTGACAAAATTGTGAGCGGCGGTGCCATCTATCAAGAAAAACCAGTTGTGGTCGACGGCAACGTGATTACCGCCAATGGTCCAACAGCAGCTCGTGA
Source organism: Hadarchaeum sp. (SeqCode) (assembly GCF_049969415.1). Taxonomy (NCBI): domain Archaea; kingdom Methanobacteriati; phylum Hadarchaeota (SeqCode); class Hadarchaeia (SeqCode); order Hadarchaeales (SeqCode); family Hadarchaeaceae (SeqCode); genus Hadarchaeum (SeqCode); species Hadarchaeum sp. (SeqCode). The sequence goes on along the minus strand of NZ_JBMFOX010000025.1, from coordinate 13,369 downwards.
GTTCGGACGCACCATTGCGAAGGCGCTCAGGGGTTAGGTGGAAGATTGGTCGACATCTTGGTCCGTGGCGGCATTTTGGTCACGATGGATCCCAACCGCCGGGTGATCAAACAAGGTTCGGTTGCCATTGATGGCGACAGGATTGTTGCGGTTGGCGAGGAAATTGGGGAGAAGGCGGACAAGGTAATCGATGCCCGTGGGAAGGCAATCCTGCCCGGGTTAATTAACGGACACACTCACTTAGCCATGGCCCTGTTGCGCGGATATGCCGACGACATGCCTTTGGACAAGTGGCTTTCAGAAAAAATTTGGCCCATGGAAAAAATGATGAGGCCGCGCGACTGCTATGTGGGCTCCCTGCTTGGCTCTCTCGAAATGATAAAGTCTGGCACCACCTGCTTTGCCGATAACTACTTCCACATGGATCAGGTCGCCCGGGCGGTGAAAAAAGCGGGTCTTCGCGGGGTGTTGTCCTATGGTATGATTGACCGTGGCAATCGGCAGAAGATGAAGGAAGAAATAAGGATTGGTCGGAGCTTTGTGAAATCATTTCAGGGAAAGGCGCAGGGCAGGATACTGACGATGTTTGGCCCGCACGCACCTTACACCTGCTCCACTGAATGCCTGCTTAAAGTCAAGGAGCTGGCCAAGCGGTTTGGGGTCGGTATCCACATTCACGTTGCGGAGAGCCGCGAGGAGGTAAAACTAACGGTTGAAAATTACGGCAAACGACCGGTTGAATATCTAGACTCCATAGGTTTTCTTGGCCCAGAGGTCTTAGCCGCCCACTGCGTTTGGCTGACGGAAAAGGAGATTGAAATGCTCAGAACGAAGGAAGTCAAGCCGGTTCATAATCCCGCGAGTAATTTAAAGATGGGCTCCGGCATTGCCCCGGTTCCGGAAATGCTGTCCGCAGGCATTCCGGTGGCCCTTGGAACGGACGGAGCCGCTTCCAACAATTCCCTCGACATGTTCAAAGAGATGAAATTGGCGGCGCTTCTGGGCAAGGTGCGCAAGCTAGATCCCACCACAATGCCGGCGATGAAGGCTTTGGAAATGGCGACTATCAACGGGGCCACGGCACTGGGCCTTAGCAACGAGATAGGTTCAGTGGAAGTGGGTAAAAGGGCCGATTTGATTACGGTCGACCTGAAGAGATCACACCTCACCCCAATGTACGATGTCGTCTCCCATCTCGTCTACAGTGCCAACGGTGGCGACGTTGACACGGTCATCGTTGACGGAAAGATATTAATGGAGGGAGGGAAAGTGCTCACGCTCGACGAGGAGAAGGTTTTAGAGCTGGCGCAGAGAACCTCTGATGATTTGGTCTCAAGGGCGGGTGGAAATAAGTGAGTTATAAAGTCAAGGACATAGGGCTTGCCGCAGAGGGCCGGCGGATGATGGAATGGGCGGAGAGCCACATGCTGGTACTGGCCGAAATTCGCCGGGAGCTTTCTCGGACCAAGCCTCTCCAAGGGATTACCATTGGCGCTGCCTTGCATACCGAGGCCAAGACGGGCGTGCTGGTCAGAACTTTGGTGGCCGCCGGAGCCAAGGTGGCGATAACCAGCTGCAATCCTCTGTCCACCCGGGACGAGGTGGCAGCCGCGTTGGCGAAGGAGGGAGTGCACGTGTATGCTTGGCGGGGCGAGAGTACCAAGGATTACTATGCCAATCTCAACAAGGTGCTTGATCTCAGGCCGCAGATTTTGATCGACGATGGCGCCGATCTGATCACGGCCGTGCACACCCGTCGCCGGGAAATTCTTGATGACGTGATTGGGGCCTCGGAGGAGACCACGACCGGGGTTAACCGGCTGAGGATAATGGCGGCGAAGGGAGTTTTGAAGTTTCCAGTGATAGCGGTCAACGATAGCCCCTCCAAGAGATTTTTTGACAACAGATTTGGCACCGCGGAATCGACCTTTCAGGCCATAACCGGAATGACCAACACCCTCATCGCGGGAAAACACGTGGTCGTCGTGGGCTACGGATACGTGGGCCGAGGAATTGCCTCCCGGGCAAAGGGCTTGGGTGCCCTGGTCATGGTTGTTGAAACCGACCCGGTAAAAGCGCTTGAGGCCGCGATGGATGGGTTCTTGATCGGCCCGATGGAGGAAGCGGCGAAGTGGGGGGATCTTTTCATCACCGCCACCGGTGGGTTCAAGGTTATTCGGGCGGAGCATATGCGGCTGATGAAGGACGGCGCGATTTTATGTAACTCCGGCCATTTCAACGTTGAGATAGATTTGGAGGGGCTCAGGAAGTTGGCCGTGAACAAGAGGGAAATCATTGAAGATGTTCAGGAGTTCCGACTGAAGGACGGGCGCCGACTATATCTGCTCGCGGAGGGTCGCTTGGTCAATCTAGCGGGAAAGCGATCGCTCGGCCACCCGATGGAGATCATGGACATGAGCTTCGCTTTGCAGGCCTTGAGCGTGGTTCACCTGGCGCGGACGGGGAAGAATTTGGCTCCAGGAGTCTATGAGGTGCCTCCTGAGGTTGACCGCAGGGTGGCCGAATTAAAGCTGCGCTCGATGGGAATCAAAATCGAAAAGCCCACCAAAGAGCAAATCGAGTACTCGGCCTCGTGGAAATTCGGCACTTAGTGGTGCAATGATTAAAAAAGTTTTTCCAAATCGACGTTCTTTCGTCAAGCTTTCAAAGAATTACAGTGTAATCCCAGTAAGTATTGAAGTTGGTGTAAAATTTGATCCAGTTCTTTCCCTTTACTCAATGCGGCAGCCGTGCTTCGCCTTTGAGAGGGATGGAAAATCGATATTCGGTCAGGCCGAGGAAATAGTGGCCTCGGATCAAGGGGAAAGCCCTTTTAGCATCATTTCAAAATTGTTGGAGGGTAACATCGCCCCTTCTTCATTAACCGGTTTCAGCGGCGGAATAGTGGGGTATTTGGGGTACGATTCTGCAAGACCAGAGTTAAAGATGGAATGGAAGGAACCGGACCCGGTTTCTCTACCCTACGCGCTTTTCCTGCGAGTAAGTCGCTTCTACGAGACCAGCCGGGGCAAGCTGAAGGCAGTTTACTGCGCGCGAGTAGATGACGAGCCAAAAAAGGTGTATTCTCGCGCGATTGAGGAGGCAGAGTCCATGCTGGAGCTTCCCGAGCCAAAACCGCCTAAGGAACCCCGCTTTTCAGAGGTTTCCGTGAACGTTAAAAAGGCGGAGTACCTGAAAATGGTGGCCGAGGCAAAATCGTGCATTTCTCGGGGCGAAATCAGGCAGGCCATTATTTCGAGAAGGTTGTCTTGTAGGTCTAGCGATCCTCTTTCTTACTTCTTCAAGCTCAGAAGACTTAACCCCTGCCCCTACATTTTCTACCTTCAAACGGGCGGCCGCGTCATTTTGGGTTCCTCTCCGGAAAACTTCCTTACCGTCCACGGTAATTTTGCGGAAAGCCGTCCGGTGGCCTCAACGAGGAGACGAGGCACTAATCCCGTTGAAGATAGGAAGTTGGAGCAAGAGCTGAGAAACAGCCCCAAGGAGAGGTCCGAACATGCCATGTTGCTGGGCGAATGTGTCGCCGAGTTTAAATCGGTTTGCAGTCGTGTGATCGTGCGAGAGAGATTGAGGGTCAAGAAATTTCCGTTTTTCCAGCATCTGGTTTCAAGGATAACAGGAAAAACCGAGGACAAATTCAATCTGCTGAAAGCCACATTTCCCTCGGCCACGATAGCAGGCGTGCCCAAGCGGAGGGCGATGGAGGTAATAGATGAAATTGAGCCTGACGCTAGAGGAGTCTATGCAGGTTCCTTTGGATACGTGAGCAATTCCGGCAGCTTGGACATGGGGATTATTGTCAGGTCGATTTTAATCAACGGAGGCAAGGCATTCGTCCCCGTTGGTGCCGGAATTGTTTCTCAGTCCGTTCCAGAGGCCGAATATCAGGAGACTTTTTTCAAATCCCGGGCCCAACTTCTGGCTTTGGGCGCCGACCAAGATGACATGAAATGGATATCGGAGCTATAGGCCCAGCGCAACCTACCCCGAAGAATTGGCATCGTTTGTTTACCGTGTTTTTGAAGAAAAGCCACTATGCTTGGGTCGGTCTGAACCTCAGGATTGCCGCAAGCCCCTTAAAAGCAGTTAATAGCTGTTTGCCCTCGTCGGTCTCGGTGGAGATGAATTCCACCCTGGTGTTGAACTTTTCCGCCAGCTCGAGCAGTTCTTGGACGACATCACGGCTCTCGACCACGGTGAGCTTGGCTTCACCGCACTTGGGGCAGCTTTTTTCCGGCAGCTGTTTTTGATAGTGAGCCAGATTGTCGATGATTTCGTGAAAGGTTTCTCCACATGCCTGACATCTGATGGTAACCCGCAGCTTTCTTAAACCCTCCGAAACCAGCAGCAGCTCCACGGTGCCCTGCTCCAGCGCGCGCCTTATTTCGCCCTCACCGTAGGCGACAAGGCCCTTCCCAGCGACGAGTTCCTCCATGAACCGCTGCATCAGTGATTTTTCCTTCAGAATTTCTAGGTCGGCCAGAATTTCGCCAGCTTTATTCACCAGCTCCTTAATGCCCTGTTCATCGGTATAACCGGTGTCCACAACTCCGGCAATCTTCTTTTGTACTGAATCATGGAGAAGACCGCTGTTCAGGAAGTCCTCCTTGGTCGGTCCCGGTCCGCCAACGATGATGGCCCGGAGATCCGGAATCTGGGGGAAGATTTCATTGGCCGTTTCGGCGACTCGTTTGGCATATTCGTGGGCCGCAATCTCGATCAGCCGCTCAAAACGCCGCGACGATTGACCGCCCTTGCTATGCTTTCCCGGAACAGCTGAGGTCAGTTTTCTCAGGATGTCTATGTGCTTGCCCCTTAGCGTGGCGAAGGTGGCCTCCCTCCTATCCATAACGAGGAGTCCGATGGTCTCCTTGATTTGCAGCATCTCCTTGAGCGGCTCCAGCACGAACTCCTGATCACAGCGGTACATCCTTACCGTAACCGGCTCGGGCGGTTCAATCCAGTAAAGCTGGATGTCGGCGACGTCGTCCCTGCCCGCGACATTGCCGCAGAAGATAGCCATCCCGTGAGGCGGCGGTTTTCTGTTTTTTTCCATGTAGCTGCGAAGGAACTGGATTATCCGCTCTAGGGCCGCCAGCACGTTTTTGCGCGTGGTCTTTGACTTGATGTTGGAGGCGGTACCCTGCTCATCCCTCAGCTGCTGCATGACCTTGGCCAGATCCGTGTCCGGTGTGATGTAGACGGAGATCAGTTCCGTGCCTCGGCCGCGCATGCCTTCGAGCTCTTCCAGCATCCTCTTGAACTGGTATAGGGATTTGCTCTCCGCAGTCATTTGCCTCGCCCGGATAATTTTTAACCGCGAGCATTAATAGTATGAGGTAAAAAATAATGGAGGGTCCTATGAGAATAACGATCTGCTTCGGTGGCTCAATCTTAGTTCCCGGCAATCCCGATCTCGACTGCATCCGGGACATCGTTAGGACCGTCCGTGAGCTAAAGTCCCGCAACCATGAAGTTTTAATCGTGGTTGGAGGGGGGGAGTTGGCCCGGGTGTACATAAATGCGGCGCGAGAGCTCGGCATTCCCGGCGTGGACCAGGATCAGATCGGGATAGCTGCCACGAGGTTGAACGCCCAGCTGCTGATTGCGGCGCTGGGAGACATCGCTGATCCGACGCCAGCCACCGTCTTCGAGAAGGCGGTCCGGGCAATGCTCAGGGGCAAAGTTCCGATCATGGGCGGGACAACACCGGGTCAGACCACAGACGCGGTGGCGGCGATGCTCGCTCAGGTCAGTAAATCGGAGCTCTTGATTTTCTTCACGAATGTAGATGGTGTTTATACCGCGGACCCCAAGCTGGACCCCAACGCCAAGAAGCTGGATCGGATTACTCCCGATGAGCTGGCGAAGCTAGTAGGGACCGAGTTCAAGCCCGGGATGAAAACAATCATGGATCCGGTAGCGGTGAAGATCATCCAGAGGAGTAACATCAAGACAATTGTCCTAGGCAAACACGAGATACCCCGGTTACCGGAAATCTTAAATGGTGCCAAGCATACCGGGACTTTAATTGCTAGGTGAGCTAATGGTGGAGGATCACAGGCACTGCGTGGTCTGCGGGAAGCCGACCGACCCGGACAAGACGGTCTGTTCTCTTTCCTGTGAGGAGATTTTGAACCGGCAGCAGAAGAGCATGAAAAGGTCTAGGATGATAATGCTACTGATCTTCGTCATCCTGTTGATTTTTGTCATCGTTACCTCAATTTTTTTCCCACATACCTAGCGGCACCAGAAGTGTCAGCGCTGGTTCAGTTAGGTCAATGACTTCCACCCGGTGACCCTTTCTTACCGTTTCCCTAGTTATTTTCAGTTCATCAATGCTGAGCTCAATCTCCCGGCCAGTCGTTTTTACGGTGATTTTGCCCTTCTTTAGCTGGCTGGCTAGCTCTTCTGGCTTGGCCTTTTGCAGGGACTCGACGACGGCCTTTAAATCGCCGCGTAGCCGAGATCCCAGTTTGGCGAAGTTGGGCTCCACACAGATCAGGCGCTCCTCAAGTTCTGGTTTTTCTGATGTTATCTTAATCTCTCTCACCTGCATCGTTCCCGCGATGTCGTCGGCAATTATCTCCAGATTTTTGGCCAGCTCTGGGACGGGGGTGTAAATTATAAGTTCGGGTAGCTCGGTGTTGAGCGGCATTTTTCTGGTTGATTTAAACTGCCTTAGGGCGCTGACCACACTGTTGACGATTTCTCCGAGCCTTTCCGCCGATTCGTCTATGGCGGATTCGTCCGGTTCAGGCCATTTGGTGGTGTGGATGCTGGGTTGCTTCTCAAAGCTGGTGAAAAAGGTTTGGTAGACCTCTTCGGCAAAGTGAGGGACGAACGGAGCGAGTAGCTTCGTCGCAGTCAGCATGACGTGGCAGAGGGTGAACGCAGCCCCTTCCGATGTTTGATCGTTTCCGTAGAGCCTGTGCTTTACTTCCTCGATGTACATGTCGCAGAGTTCGTGCCAGACGAAGTTGTGGATCTCGCTAAGCGCCCGGTTGAACTGGAAGTCCTCGAGCCATCCGGTGACGTTTTTAATCAGCCTGTTCAGCCGGCTTAGCAGCCAGCGATCGACCGGACGCATTTTGATCTCGTCCTTGTTCCTTTGGAAAATTTCCGGCTTCAGATGGGGGCTGGCGAATCTAATTGCGTTCCAGAACTTTCTCAGGAACCGATAGCCGAACTCCACGTCCTTCCAGCTGAATGGAATGTCGGCGCCTGTGGAGGCTCCGATTGCCGCCCACTGCCGCAAGGCGTCAGCCCCATATTTATCGCGGGCCGTGCTGCTATCCACATAGTTACCGAGCGACTTGTGCATCGCCCTGCCATCCGAGCCGAGCACCATTCCGTTGATTAGCACAGCTCTGTAGGGAGCCCGGTCAAGAAGGGCTAGGTGACGGACCATCAGATAGTAGTCCCAGGTCCTGATGATATCGGTACCGTTAGGCTGGAGGTCGGCTGGGAAAAGCCTTGGATTTAGATCAGGCCAGCCAGCGTGGACAGCAATTGTTATCGAGCTGTCCATCCATGTGTCGAGGACATCCCGTTCTGGTTCAAATTTTGGGTTGCCGCAGTTAGGACAACTTTTTACGGGCGGGGGATCTTTAGCCGGATTCACCGGCAATTGATTTTCATCCGCCACGATTGGCTGTTTGCAACTGGTGCAGTACCAAGCCGGAATCGGGGTCGCGAAGATCCGTTGCCGTGAAATAACCCAGTCCCAGTCCATTGATTTTACCCAGTCGATGAATCTGGTGATCATGTATTCCGGAATCCAGCGGATTTTCTTCGCCTCTTCGATGGCACGTTCGTTAAGGGAGAGGACGTTCATGAACCACTGAGGCTTGTTCAGAATTTCCACCGGGGTCTTGCAGCGCCAGCAGGAGCCAACCGTATGTGGAAAATCTACCATTTTTTCTATCAACCTTGCCGCGCGCAGATCCTCGACAATCGATCGCCGGGCCTCATCTATTGTTATTCCTGAGTATTTTCCAGCAGAATCGGTCATCCTGCCTTTCTCATCGATGAGGTTGATAACGGGTAGCTTGTAACGTTTCACCCATCTCACGTCGGTCTTGTCTCCGAAGGTGCAGATCATCACCACTCCAGTGCCGAAGTTGGGATCGACCTCCCCATCTTCTATTATTTCTACCGAGCGTCCGAGTGGTGGAACCTCTAGCTTTTTCCCAACATATTCTCGATATCTTTGGTCTTCGGGATGAACGGCCACGGCCACGCAGGCAGGCAGATACTCGGGCCTGGTGGTGGCGATAAGCAAAGTTTCTTTGTTGTCAGCCATCTTGAACTTGATATAGTAAAGGGTGGTCATTTTCTCCTGATATTCAACCTCGGCGTCGGCGATGGCCGTTTCACATCTCGGGCACCAGTTGACTGGATGTTCACCGCGGTAGATAAGCCCCTTTTTGTAAAGTTGAACAAAGGAAAGCTGGGTCTTGCCGTAATAGCTGGGGTCCATGGTCCGGTACTCGGTGGACCAGTCGATGGAAAAGCCGAAGGAGTTCATCTCCTCCTTCATGTGGGCGATGTTCTCGGTGGTCAGCTTTACGCAAAGTTCTCGAAACTTGTCCGGAGGGAGATCGCCCTTTCTGATGCCGTACTTTTTTTCTACCTGAACCTCGGTGGGCAGGCCGTGACAGTCCCAACCTTGGGGAAAAAGTACATTAAAGCCGCGCATGCGTTTGTATCTGGCTACGATGTCGAAATAGGTCCAGTTCAGCGCCGTGCCCATGTGGAATTCCCCGCTGGGATACGGCGGCGGTGTATCGATGACATAAGTAGGACTTTGATAGTCATCGCGCCTGAAGCGGTGGATCCCTAATCTTTCCCAGTATTTTTGCCATTTTGGCTCGACGCTCAGCGGGTCGTAGTCTTTAGGTATTTCCATCGATCTCCTCTCCTTTTATCTGCGGTATTCCTTCAACACTTTTTCAACCAGTTGATATAAAACAACTGTTATAGCTCACCTTTCTTGGGCTGCTTTTTACCTCTATCCATATTTTTTAGGTCATTGGAGACTTTGCCCAGACAGCCGGGGAGCTAGCTAAAATAAGGTCCCCGGTCTGTCTTTTTTTAATGGTTACTCGTTTAGACCAGCAGTTTTCAGCGACTCTTCGACCGCCTTTAATGTTTTTTCTACATCCTCGTCGCTGTGGACGGTGGATAGGTGCCAGTCGGGATAGCTGCTGAAGATTCCATTTTTGAGCAGCTCAACCCGGAATTTTTCGCCCCTTTCCGGCGCCGATTTCATCGCCTTCGACCAAGCCCGATAGTTGTTAATTTCCTCCGCTGACATTTCTGTAAAGCAGGTGACGAACTGGCAGGGCAGACCCTTCACAATTGCTTTCACATTCAGGTCCTCGAATATTTCCCTAATCCCTTTCATCAGCTTTTCTCCAATCCGGTACATGCGTTTGTAGGCTTCACCACCGTTCTTTTCTAGAACCTCTATGTTGGCTATGGCTCCAGATAGAGAGAGCGGGTTGGCGTTGTAGGTTCCCATGGCGGGTACCTTGCCTTGTGAGATCAGCTCGACTATTTCCCTTTTTCCGCCGTAGGCGCTGATCGGTAGTCCTCCTCCCATGGCCTTTGAGCAAACGAAGAGGTCCGGGGTCACTTTAAAGTATTCTTGGGCACCACCTAAGCCTACACGGAATAAAGTCTTCACCTCATCAAAAATCAACACGACATTGTACCTTTCCGTCAGCTCCCTCACCGCTTTCATATATCCCTCTCTGGGAAGGATCCCATGACCCAACTCAATTGGTTCCATGATAACGCCCGCGATTTCCTTTCCTTGCTTTTTGAGTGTTTTTTCCAGAACCTCCTCATTGTTCCAAGGCAAGACGATGATATTCTGTAAAACGCTTTTTGGTTGGCAGAGCGGTGCAGCGAGCACAGGTTCTGGGGATTCCTCAGGACCCTTTGGCGGGCTGAAGGCGGAAATGTTAACATCATCGAACCAACCGTGGTAGTGTCCCTCGAACTTTATGATCTTTGTTTTACCCGTGTAGGCTCGGGCCAGCCTGATTGCCGTGTGTACCGCTTCGGAGCCCGAGCTGTGAAATCCGACCATTTCCGCGCAGGGCACGTGTTTGATAAGCTTCTCGCAGAGAGTAAGTTCAAGCTCGTTATTTATTCCGTACATGGTGCCCTTTTCAATCTGCTCTTTGATGGCCTTGACAATAGCTGGGTGGGCATGGCCGTTTATCAGCGGCCCGTAGTCCAGATAGTAATCGATGTATTCATTACCATCGACGTCATAAATCTTGGAACCTTTGCCGTGGTCCATATAAATCGTGGTGCCGTCAACAGTTATCACTTTTAACCGTTGGGTGCTGCCGGTTCCGCCGGCTTGAACTCTTTTAGATTTTTCAGATAACTTGCGGGATTTCTCAAGTTTTAGTCCCGACATATATCCACCATTTACCATTTTGCGTGGTTTATAAAAGATTTTGGGTTTAGTTTTGTAGGGTTCGCCTATTCGTCCTGTTATTCGGCCCCGGAAAAAATTTCCAACTTGAGCCGGGCAAACTCTTCTAAGACGGGTTGTCGTATCGGACGATTTATTTTGATTTCCTTTCCCATATTTACACGTAATCCAACCTGCCCGGGAATCGTCTCTACGTTAGTTTCAGAAGTTATCCTTGCTGCCTCCATTTTTGGTTCGTGTTTCAAGAACATCATGCCCATGTGGATCATCACGACAAGTTCGGGCTTAATTTCCGTTAGCATTTTTATCAGATCATCGGAACAAAGGTGCCAAGGTATCCTCATCGATAGCGGTCGTGTAACGTTGGCGATGAGGATTCTCACTCCTTCATAATATTTGGCGATTCCCTCAAAATATTGCGTGTCGCTGGTGTAGCCAATAGTCCCCTCATCCGTGCGTAAGATGAGTCCGAAAGTCGTAGGATCGCTGTGTTTCGCCTTCACCGCTTCCATCTCCAAATTGTTCAGACGAAATTTTTCCCCGGGATTAAGGATGGCCAGTTTTTCGGGCTTACGTTGATGGTATTTTGACACCGCAGGCCCATAGTCGCCAACGCCATTGATGACGCTCTCGCTGCAGACCAAGGCGCCCCTCTTTTTGGTCGAGTGCTTCGTCATGGCTTCGATGAGTACTTCGGCATCGGTGTAATGATCTGGGTGGGAGTGTGTGACGACTATGCCGTCGAGTTCCAAGGGATTCAATCCATACTGATGCGTAAGCAGAAGAGCACCCGGTCCGGGATCAACATGAACGTTTACCCCGGTGTGAATCCTGAATCCACCTGTTTTGAAATACTGACCGACCATCTGGAATCTTCCGCCGCCGGAGCCAAGAAATACTATTTCTGCCATTTACTTACCTTGATAATTTATCGGAAGATAACTAATTCTGGTTCGCGGTTCAGCCATCGTTATCCTCATCCTTTATAGATCAGGCCACAATTAGTGAAGTTTCAGTATATCTTACTCCGGGTAAGGACTGAATTTTGCTGACGATGGTTTCGCCCAGTGCCTTCAAATCCGTAGCCTCAATTCTGGCCACGATGTCGAACCTTCCGGTAGTTGCAAAAGCCACGTGGACCCCTTGAACCTTCTTGACGGCATCAAGCAACTTTAGCGCTTTGCCGGGATCGGTCCTTATATAAACCAACGCCTGCATAATGCGCCCTGAATTTAGCTTTCGTTTTTCAGGTTAAAAGGTTGAGGACCGATTTAGAAAAACTCACCACGGACGAACTTTCTGATTATTTCGTTTTTTGGTTTGGTGAAGATATTCTTTGGCTTGTCGACGTCAATAACCTCGCCCCCAAGCAGGCAGCCGACCCGATCTGATATCCTCTTCGCCTGGAAGATATTGTGGGTGGCGAGTACAATCGTGGTTCTCCCCCGAAGTCCCCCGATGATTCTTTCCACGATGGCGGCGTTGGTTGGATCTAGGTTGGCAGTAGGCTCGTCTAATAGAAGTAATTCTGGATTCAGGGCTAGGGCTCTGGCTAGGACTACCCGCTGCTGCTCCCCGCCAGAAAGTTTTTTTGCCATCCGGGGACCGAAACCCTTCAACATCACCGAGCTGAGAGCATCGTTGACCCTCTCAGTAATTTCATCATTGTTTAGACCCCTCAGCTTCAACCCGTAAGCGACGTTTTCAAAAACAGTTTCGTTTAGTAGCACGGCACGCTGGAAGACCATAGTTACCTTTTTTCTGAGTTGGGAAATGTTTGAGCCACCTACAGCTTGCCCTCGATAGACAACTTTTCCCGATGATGGTTCGTCCAGCAGGGCTAAGACCCTCAGCAGCGTTGTTTTGCCGGCACCGTTAGGACCAATTATCGTCAGGATTTCGCCATTTTTGACCTCCAAAGTCACCTCGCGAAGTGCCGTGATGCCATCGTATTTCCGGGTTACCCTTTCCAGTTTTACGTGGACGTCCAACTAATCACCCCGAAAGCGATTAGCGATGAGGGTCAGGGAGAAGACGATTATCAGGAGCACCGCCGTGGCTTCGATTGAGAGCATTAGTTCACCGCGATTCACGCCCAGCGCAATTTGGGTCGTCATCACGCGAGTGAGTCCTTGGATGTTACCACCCAGCATTAATGCGATGCCCAGTTCAGCGATGGCTCGATTAAACGCGGAAATGCCAGCAAGAATGCCTCCTTTTCTCGCTTCTTTCAAGACAGCAAGCGAAGCTTGGCATTCCGAAGCCCCCAGCGTTCTGGCTAAGTCCCTAATTTTTGGTTCTACAGATTCAATAGCATTGGTGAGCAGGCTGACAAGAATTGGTGTTATCAGCACCGCTTGCCCAATGATGATTGCTGTGGGGGTGTAGAGAATACCGAGGATGCCTAGAGCACCACGGCGCGAGAATATCAGATAAAGAAAAAGACCGAGGGCCACCGTTGGCACACCCAACATGGCGTTGAAGAAGCTGATGATTGTTCCTCTTCCTCTGAATCTCTTCAGGCCCAGAGCAAACGAGATAGGCAAACTCCAAATTAGTGAGAGAAGCAACGCCGTCCCTGAAATCCAAATGGACCTGAGGACGATGTCCAAAAGTTGCTCGCTCATTGGTAAAGATCCTCCTGGCCAAATCTGAATTCGGTCGGGCATTCGCTTTTATCTATGAAGGCATAGCGACGTATCCATTCCGATACCGGATCTGAGGTGTTTTTTAGCATGCTTACAGCCGGATTGAAGAGAGACACCCCATATTCATCTATCCCGAATTGTGCAATCAAATTTTGTCCCTGATCTGAAACGAGAAATTTTATTAGCTCCAGAGCCCCACGGAAGTTTACTCTGGAATTTCTGTCGGGATTAACCGCCATCACGC